>CANREU010000137.1 GCA_947629725.1 uncultured Clostridia bacterium | reverse complement strand
GGTGTACACGAGTCCCGCGGTGACGGGAAGTTTGTAGCCGCAGACGGTGCAGGTGTTGCTCTCATTCCAAGTGTGGTCGCCCGCGGGGAAGTTTTTGCCCTCGGCGTGGGTGAGATAGTCGGAAGAGACGGTTTCGGTCCCGCCTCCGCCGGGAGTGGTCCCGCCCCCGCCTCCGGGGGTCGTTCCGCCGCCGCCACCGGGGGTGGTGCCGGGGGTCTTGTCTCCGCCGCAGCCTGCGAGCATGCAGGCGGCGAGGAGGACGGTGAGAGCAGTGGTGAATACTCTCTTGCGCATTGCAGATACCTCCTGTAAAAAAATTTAAGGTGCGCCCGAAGAGACGCACCTGCAAAGTGGTCTTCTCGGACTTGTCACCACACAAATTCCGATCCCGCCCAGATATGCGAAGAAAGACACACAATGCCTGATTGTGAGTCTGGGCAAAATATGGAATTTGTGTGGCAAACTCTATTATAACACGTTTTTGCGGGCGTTTCAACGGTTTTTCCTCAATTTTTTCGGGCAGGTTTGTGCGTTTATGACGGAATTTTCACGAAAGGCGGGTGTGTGAGCCTTGCATTTTGCGCGCGGATATGGTATAATGATAGCAATATGGACAAAAAAGTCGTCTACTCGGCGGTGCAGCCGAGCGGCAATCTCACCATCGGAAACTACGTCGGCGCCATCCGCAACTGGCTCTCCATGCAGGAGGACTACGATTGCTTCTTCGCGATCGCCGATCTCCACGCGGTCACCGTCCGCCACGAGCCCGCGGAGCTTCGCCGCCGCACGGCGGAGCTCGCCGCCCTCTATCTCGCCTGCGGGATCGACCCCTCCCGCTGCACCCTCTACGTGCAGTCGCAGGTCTCCGCCCATGCGGAGCTCTGCTGGCTCCTCAACAGCGTCGCCTATGTGGGGGAGATGTCCCGCATGACGCAGTTCAAGGATAAATCCGCGAAGCACGAAGACAATATCAATATGGGGCTCCTCGGCTACCCCGTCCTCATGGCGGCGGATATTTTGCTCTACCAAACGGAGCTCGTGCCCGTGGGGGCGGACCAAAAACAGCATGTCGAGATCGCGCGGGACATCGCCGTGCGCTTCAACAACCGCTACGGGGAGACCTTCCGCGTGCCCGAGCCCCTCATCCGCGCGGGCGGCGCGAGGATCCGCTCCCTGCAGGACCCCTTGAAGAAGATGTCCAAATCGGACGAGAACCCCAACGCCTCCGTGCTCCTCACCGACGACCGCGATACCGTCCTCCGCAAGTTCCGCCGCGCCGTGACGGACAGCGACGGCGAAGTGCGCTATGCGCCCGAGGAGAAGCCGGGCGTCTCCAACCTCCTTGCGATCTATGCCGCGTTCAAGGGGTGCGCCCCCGAAGAGGGGGCGGCGGAGTTTGCGGGGAAGGGGTACGGAGACCTCAAAGCGGCGGTCGGGGAGACCGTTTCGGACGTCCTCACCCCCATTCAGGCGGAACGGGAGAAGATCTTAAAGGACAAGGCCTACCTCTCGGGGGTCCTCTCGGAGGGGGCAGAGAAGGCGTTCCGCGCCTCCCGCAAGACCCTCTCGAAGGTCTACCGCAAGATGGGATTTTACAGGGGGGAGTGAATGTTCGGTTACGTCCGCTACGATCTTCCCCACCTCTATGTGAAAGATCTCATGCTCTATAAGGCGCTCTACTGCGGGCTTTGCAAGGGAATTGCGAAGTCGTGCGGGCAGGCGGCGCGGGTGGGGCTCACCTACGACGTGGCGTTCCTCTCCGCCCTTCTCCACAACATCGCGGAGGTGAACGTCGAGATCGAGATGCAGAACTGCTTCGAGCACACCGTGAAAAAGCGGCCCATCGCGAAGGTCGATCCTCTCACCGAGGAACTCGGCGCCCTCAACACCGTGCTCGCCTACTATAAGCTCTCCGACGACGTCGCCGACGGCGGCAAGGGGAGGGGGAAGCGGCTCTGGTTCAAAAAGGGCTTGAAGCGCGCGAAAAAACGCTATCCCGCCCTCGTGGAGCTCGTCTCCTCCTACATCGGGGAGCAGGCCGCCCTCGAGAAGGCGAAGACCCCGTCCCCCGACATGGCGGCGGAGCCCTCCGCAATGATGATGCAGAAGCTATCCGACCATTTCCTCAAAGAGAAGGCGACGGAGTGCACGCGCGGGCTCTTCTACGGGCTCGGCAAGTGGGTGTACCTCATCGACGCCCTCGACGACTACGAGAAGGACGGCAAGAAGGGGAGGTACAATCCCTTCGTCCTCTCCTACGGCGCGGGGACGCGGGAGGAGCTCTTGAAGAAGAACGGGGAGGAGATCTCCTTCCTCTTCGACACTCTCTTCTATTCCCTCCGCGAAAACCTCGCGGGCATCGAATTTCCCTTCAACCGCGACCTCACGGACAACGTGATCCTCCGCGGCGTGCCCCTCGAGACGGAGCGGGTGATGAAGGGGACGCCCCCCGTAAAGATGAATTTGAAACTATAAGGAGACAGCATGAAGGAATCCTATGAGATATTAGGGCTCGCAGAGAGCGCGACCGACGAGGAACTCGAGGCGCGCTATAAGGAGCTCAAGGCAAAGTACGACGAGGAGAAGTGGCAGGACGGCGAGGCAGGCAACAAGGCCGCGCGCGCTCTGAGCCGCCTCGAAGCCGCCTATGCCGAGATCAAAGAGGAGCGCAGCGAGGCGCACAAGGATACCGCGAGCTCCTCCGAGGCGCTTTCGCGCGTGGGGGACGCGATCCGTGCGGGCGATCTCAACCGCGCGCAGGGGCTTCTCGACGACTTCAACGAGCGCAACGCCGAATGGCACTACCTGCAATCGGTGGTATTCTATAAAAAGAACTGGATGAACGAGAGCAAGAAGCAGCTCGAGATCGCCATCCAGATGGACGAGACCAACCAAAAATACCGCGACGCTTACGTCAATCTCAATGCGCGCGCCAATTATCGCGAGAAGACGGGCGGCGCGCCCGCACAGGCGGCGGACCCCGCCGCGGACGGCGAGCAGATGGGGGGGAACGTCTGCGCCAACTGCGCGAGCATGTGCTACACCTTCCTCTGCGTGAACTGCCTCTTCAACCTCTGCTGCGGCTGCCGGTAATGAAGCGGAGCGGATTCGGGCTTGCGCTCTCCGCGCTTGCCTGCGCCGCCGCGACGGCGGCTCTCACCATCGGCTGCTATTTCGACGTATTCTTGGGCGCGGGGTACGTGATCGCCGTGTTCGCGCTCATGGTCCCTCTCTCGAAGGAGTGCTATTTCACGGACATGCTCGCGGCTTTCGCGGCGTCCATCCTCGCCGCCCTCTTCGGGGCGGGGGGCGTGCCCTTCGCGATCCTTCCCTTCGCGGCGTTCTTCGGGCTCCATCCCCTTCTCAACGCCCTCGAGAGGAAGTATGTGAAAAGAAGGGGGCTGCGCGTGCTCACCTTCTTCCCGAAGGCGGTCTGGTTCGACCTCGCTCTCCTCGTCGCTTGGTTTGCTTTGGGGGAGACGTTCGGCGTCACGGGGGCGGTCTGGTGGTACTCCTTCGTCGCAAAATATCTCTATCTTGTCGTATTTCTCGGGGGGACGGCGGCGTTCGCCGTGTACGACATCCTCATAAAACTATGCCAAAGGTCGGTCGATCGGCTCATCAAGAGAATCGGGAGGTGATCCTATGGAAAAGAACGATGTCGTAACTCTCGTCTGCGAGGGGCTCGGCACGCAGGGCGAGGGCGTCGCGCATGTGAACGGGACGACGGTGTTCGTCCCCCGCTTCCTTCCCGGGGAGCGCGCCTCCGTCCGCATTCTAAAAGTTTCGGGAAAGCTCGCCTACGGCAAGACGGAGGAGATCGTCACCCCCGCCGAGGAGCGCGTCCGTCCCCGCTGTCCCGTGTTCGGGCGGTGCGGCGGCTGCCGCCCGCAACACATCAAGTACCGCTACCAGCTCGTCTTTAAGCAGAACCTCGTGAAAGACGCGCTCAAAAAGATCGGCGGCATAGACTGCCCCG
>CANREU010000136.1 GCA_947629725.1 uncultured Clostridia bacterium | reverse complement strand
TGGTCGAGGCGACGGGATTTGAACCCACGACCTCTTGGTCCCGAACCAAGCGCGCTACCAAACTGCGCTACGCCTCGGATAATGTTGTCTGTTTTCGTACACCTCTTGGTCCCGAACCTCGTCGCCGCTCGCCCTTTTCTCTCGCTTTTCTCTCGAAAAGCTCCTCTTTCGGTCGGCGGCTCCTCCTCCCAAAAAAATGCTCTGCATTTTTTCGGGAACCCTTTCGGCTACCAAACTGCGCTACGCCTCGTATTTACGACTGCTCCTTATTATAACAAACCCCCGCGCGATTTGCAAGCGTTTTCCCCGCGATTTTGGAAATTTAACGCCCCTTTCTTGCCTCTTGGGGGAGCTGCCACGCCGCTTTTCTTGGCTCCCCCTCTTCCTCCGCCACGATCTTTACGGCGGGGAGGGCAGAGGACAGAAAGGCCTACCCTTTTTCAAAGGGGAGGCTCCCCCGCTTGCGGGGGTGGTGGGGATCGATGGCCGTTAAGCGCCATCCCCATCCGTCACGGCTACGCCGTGCCACCCTCAGCGCAAGGCACGCCTGCGGCGCCCTTCCAACGGAAGGGTAGGGCTTTGGGGTTGGTCGGAGGGCGAGGGCAACGAAGAAGAGCGCCGAGGCGCTCTTCTTCGTCATTCCGAACGAATGTGAGGAATCTCGTTCTTTTTCCGCCCGCGGCGTTTTCTTACGCGGGGAGGATGATGATATACGAGAGATTGATGCACTTGTCGGCGTCGTTCAGGTCGGAAGTGAAATCGAGCGTGAGCGAGCCGCCCGTCACCGCCACGCGGAAGGAGATCGCCCGTCCGCAGGCGGCGTCCGTCACCATGCGGGTCCCGTTCGCGGAGACGTCCACATTCTTGCTGCAGCTCCACGGGTCGGCGAGGTAGAAGCGCACGAGGTACTCGCCGTCGTCCAGATCGAACTTATAGGCGAGTTTCGCCTGCTGCCATCCGCTCTCGTATTGGTTCTTCGTGTAGCGGTTGGTGACCGTCTTGTCGTCGCCGTCCGCACCGTACTCATACGCCCACGTGCTCTGGGTGTAGACGCCGTTCGGGCATGCGCCTTGCCCCGTGCTCGCATTCTCGTCGAGGATCCCCCACTTCTTGCCCGTGACAGGGTCCTCGCCGTAAACTTGGTCCGTGACCGAATTATATGCCCCGAAGTAGTCCCCTTCGTTCACGGTGTTCGGGGAGTAGTCGCCGCAGTCCACGAAGTAGAGCATGTTGTTTTCGAGGTGCTGCATGTAGATCGTGCCGCAGATCATCGCCGCGTCTGCCGTGTTGTTGCTCTCGAAGCGGACGGTGACATACCCGTCTTCCGCGGCGTTTACGACGCTCGCGGGCAACTCTATCGCCTCTTCGTACATGGCGTCCGTCCCCGAATAGGAGAGGGTCTTTGCATACAGCTGCGTGCCGCCGACCGTGATCTTGATGCTCTTGCCGTTGTCCGCCTTCGCAAAATTCACGAGGAGACGGTTGACCTCCCCCGCTGCGACGGGCATATCGTAGCTGAACCAGCCGCCCGCCTTTGCGCGGCGGAAGGTGCCGTAGGTCTCGGCGCTCGAAGAGGACTCCGTCGCCCCCGCGGCGCTCTCCTTGTAACCGTTCTCGTCCTGCCCGTAGCCCGCGCGGATAGAGGAGCCGCCGCCCAAATTCTCCACCCACTCGTAGTCGGGGATCTCCTTCTCGACGCGCTCGGTCGTGAAGTCGAAGTAGATCCCGTAGCGGTGCTTATATTGGCGGAAGTGATAGGAATAGGTGAGGGTGACGTTGTTGCACTCGAGGAGGAAGGTGTCGTTCTCCCCCTTTATGAGGTGCTCGCCGATGTGCTCCATGAAGTCGGAGACGGACGTTGCGTCGACCGAACAGCGGACGTCCCCGACCGCCGCGGCGGGCTTCGTCACCGAGCCGAACGCGCCGTGCCCCGTCGTCTGCATCTTCTCGCCGCCGAGGTCCGCGGAGAGGACGAAGGGCCCGTAGAGAATGGCATAGGTGTTCTCGGCGTCGGGGAGGTCATACGCCCTCGCCGTCTTCTTCATCGTGACCGTGACCTCGTCCCCCTTCTTCACGGAGACGGAGACGAAGCTCTCCCGCCCCGTCGCGGAGACGGGCTTTCCGTTGACCTTCACCGCGAACTCCTCCGACCAATAGGGACGGCGGAGACGGAGGACCGTCTTGCCTGCGGTGACTTTGATCGTCGCCTCGTCCGAATGCTCGAGGTCGGCGTCCTGCTCGAGGGAGACCTCCTCCGAGGTATAGACCGATTTGAGGTAGAGGGAGACATAGGTCGCGTTGCCCGCGGGATAGTAGATGCTGTCGTTGAGTTTGGACATGCTCTCCATGCCGCTGCCCGTGCAGCACCAGAAGTTATTTTCGGGGGTAGAATACACCTTGAAATACCCCGTCGCCATAGGCTGGAAGTACATCGTCATGCCCGTTTCGGGGTTCTGCGAGGACCAGATCGCGTTGTAGTAGGTGTTCTCGTAATAATCGAGATACTTCTTGTCCTTCGTCACCGAGAAGAGCATGCGGGAGAGCTTTAACATGTTGTAGGTGTTGCAGGTCTCACAGTTGATATTGGTACGGTGGGCGTCGAGCTTATCCATCGAGACGAAGTGCTCGTTGTCCGAGTTGCCGCCCGTCACATAGGTGTGGTGCTCGATGACGTAATCCCAAAACTCCTCCGCCGTCTCGAGGTAGTCCTCGATGTCGTTGCCCGCAAGGCCGGTATCCTTCAAAGTGAGATAGCGGTTGAGGGCGCCGATGATCTTGGGGATGGTGGTGTTTGCGTGCTTGCCCGCAAGATAGTCGGAGGAGCCGCGCGTGCGGACGGAGAGGAAGAGCTCCTCCTCGTCGAATTTGTGCGCCGCCTCGGCGTACTTCTCCTCTCCCGTCGCCGCATAGAGGTTGTAGAGGGCGTCGTTCATGCCGCCGTACTCGATGCCGAGGACGGTGCGCTGCTTGGCCTCCGTCCACTTGGAGACGCGGCCGTATGTCCAATCCCCGAGGGCTATGGCGACGCTCTTCGCCGTCTCGCTCCCCGTGAGCTGCCACGCGTCGATGAGCCCCGCGAGGATCTTGTGCATGGTGTACCACGGGACCCACGCCTGCGTCTCGATGTTCGCCATGTTGTTCTCCACATTGTCGAACTGCGCCTCGACGGTGCCGTTTACGGGATAGGCGGGCTTGGGGGCTCCCCAAATAAATCCCGCCTGCGCGCCCGCCGCTTCCGCATTGTTCTGGCAGCGCTGCAATTCTTCGAGGATGTAGTCGAGCTTTTCCTTCACTTCCGCTTTGCGCTCTGCGGACGTGCCGGCGTTCGCATACGCCTGTGCGAGCGCGGTGAGGTAGTGCCCCATCGTGTGCCCGCCGATGAGCCGTCCCTCCCAGTCGCCGCCGTACCCCGAAGCCGCCTTCGGCGTGAGCCCCGCGTTCTCATGGAAATAGTAGAGAAGACGGTCGGCGTCGAGGGTGTCGACGAGATAGGTAAGCTCCTTGTCGAGCGCGTTCACGGCATAGGGATCGGTGACGGTCACCGACCCGAGCGGGGTAAATCCGATGTCTTCCGAATTCTTCACCGCCGCCTGCTCCACTTCCCCGCCGCCGCACGCCGCGAGCGTGGGCAGCGCGATGGGTACGCAAAGTAAGACGGAGAGCCCCGCAGAGAGGGCGAGTTTGCCGAGTTTAGATCCTGTCTTCATAAAAATTCCCCCTTATTTTCTCCCGCATGTTGATTTTTATGGGAAGATATGGTACAATCATTCTAACAAAACAGTTAAAAAGGCGCAATGCCAAAAGGGAAAACGGAGGTGTCAAAAGGTAATATGTTGCACTTCGATCTCTCCTCTCCCGTGGAGATGCTGTGGTTCGGGGAGTTCGTCTCCCCCGAAAAGGGCTGGCGGCACCTTACGCGGCGGCTGTATGAATACGAGCTCATGATCGTCACCGAGGGGGAACTTTATATCGGGAACGAGGAGACGGATTTTTGCGTC
>CANREU010000135.1 GCA_947629725.1 uncultured Clostridia bacterium | reverse complement strand
TCGGCGCTTGAGCGCCACGCCGGTTTCCTGCCCTTTAGGGCTTCCTAAAGCCCCCACTTTAGTGGGGGATATTTACTTTTTTGCTCCCCGCGCGGGGTATCCGTATTCTTGCTACCCAAAGGGGGAGGGGCGCCCTTCCTCTTGCTTCCACCTTATACCCGAAGAGGGATGGTCGTCCTTCCTCTTGCCTCCCCCCTTATACATGAGGGGGGAGGGTAGGGGGTACAAAAGAACGAGATCCCTCACATCCGTTCGGGATGACGTAATAGGACGGCTCGGAATGAAGGGAGAACTTGCCCTCGCCTCGACCAACTTTTTGCCCACCCCCGTCCCTGCGGGACACCCCCTCCTATGGAGGGGGCAGGGGTGCGCGCCCCCTCCGTGGGCGAGGGGTAGGGGTGCGGGCGGCGCTGCGGAAAACAAAAAAACCCGCCATTCGGCGGGTTTTCGTACCCCATTAGTCCTTTTTCACGAATTTGCACTTGGGATAGGCGGAGCAGCGGAAGGTCTTCCCGTGCCGTTCGAGCGGGCAGCCGCACATGGGGCAAACGCCCATCTCGATCATCCTCGTCCGCCGTTTCACGCGTTCGGTGTGCTCCTCGCGGGTGATGCCGCCCTCCGCCTCTTTGAGCCCGCGCGCCACGCCCGCGATCTCCTTTCCGTCGAGCTTCCCCGCGGGGAAGGAGGCGATCGCCTTTTTGAGAAGGGGGAGGGAGAACACGAAGGGGCAGTTGAGGGCGGAGAGGTCGCCGTCCGCAAACACCGCGAGGGCGTACACGGGCACCGCCTTCGGGAGGAGACGGCGGATGACCTCGGCGTGCTTTCTGCTCTGCATGAGGGGGTTGTAGAAGGTGTGCATCTGCCCGTTTTGGGTCACGCACGTCCAGTCCCGCGTCCCCTCCGCGCCGTAGATCTTGCCCGCGTAGGTCTTCGTTTCGATGACGAACACCCCGCGCTCCTCGACGAGGATATGGTCGATCTCCGCGGAGCAGTGTTCCCACGCGGTGAGGTAGTCCGAAAAGACGTACCGCACCCCCTCCTCGCTCTCCCCGAGCGCCTCGGCGACGGCTGCTTCGCCCGCCGCCCCCCGCATTTGCGCATACGTCGGGGTCTGCGGGTTTTGCGGCGGAGGACCGCCTTTTTTGGACTTTTGCGCCGCGCTCACCGCGAGAACGATGCAGCAGATGAGCACGATGGCGAGAACTACATACAGCATCCTTTCACCTTACACGTTGAAGCGGAAGAGGACGACGTCGCCGTCCTTCATCACATAGTCCTTTCCCTCCGAGCGCACCTTGCCCTTTTCGCGCGCCCCATTGAGGCCGCCGCACTCGAGGAGGGTCTCATAGTCCACGACTTCGGCGCGGATGAACCCCTTCTCGAAGTCGGAGTGGATCTTCCCCGCCGCCTGCGGCGCTTTGGTGCCCTTGACGATGGTCCACGCGCGGGTCTCCTTCTCGCCCGCCGTGAGGTAGGAGATGAGCCCCAGAAGGGAATACGACGCCCTGATGAGCTTGTTGAGCCCGCTCTCCTTGAGGCCGAAGTCTTCCAAAAACGCCGCCGCCTCCTCGGGCGGGAGCTCGGAGAGCTCCTCCTCCGTCTTGGCGCAGACGACGATCACCCCCGCGCCGTGCTTTGCGGCGTAGTCCTTCACCGCCTTCACGAGGGGGAGGGAGTCTTCGTCCTCTCCCATCTCCCTTTCGGAGATGTTCGCGCAGTACACGACGGGTTTGGAGGAGAGGAGGAAGAGGTTGTCGAGGAGGAGTTTTTCCTCGTCGGAGACGGGGAGGGTGCCCGCGGGCTCCCCCTTGCCGAGGTGGGCGGCGAGTTTTTCGAGGAAGGCATACTCCGCCGCGGCGCTCTTGTCCGCCCCGCCCCTTGCGGCGTTTCTGATGCGGTCCTGCCTCTTTTCCACCGCCTCCGCGTCGGCGAAGACGAGCTCGAGGTTGATGGTCTCGATGTCCCGCACGGGGTCGACGGTGTTTTCGACGTGGGTCACGTTTTCGTCCTCGAAGCAGCGGACGACATGGACGATCGCGTCGCACTCGCGGATATGGGAGAGGAACTTGTTGCCGAGCCCCTCGCCGCGGCTCGCGCCCTTGACGAGCCCCGCGATGTCGACGAATTCGACGACGGCGGGGGTCACTTTTTTGGAACTGTACAGCGCGGCGAGCTTTTCGAGGCGCTCGTCAGGAACGGCGACCACGCCCACGTTGGGCTCGATGGTGCAGAAGGGATAGTTCGCCATGTCCGCACCCGCGTGCGTGATGGCGTTGAAAAGGGTGGATTTGCCTACGTTGGGAAGTCCCACAACTCCTAATTTCATAGTTCGCTCCTTGTGGTATCGCCGTTATTTTACCATAATTTTCCGCATAAGGCAACCGAAAGGCTTGCCGTAATTCCCGAAAAGTTATATAATGGGAAAAGTTAAGGAGCGCTTATGGATTACAAATCGTACATTGCGGCGCGGCTGCCCGTCGAGGGGATCGCCGCGGAGGAGATCGCGGAGAGCCTTGCCGTCCCCCCCGATCCCTCCATGGGCGACTACGCCCTGCCCTGTTTCAAGCTCGCAAAAGTTCTGCGCAAGTCCCCCGTCTCCATCGCGGAGGAGCTCGCCGCCCGCTACCCCGCCGACGGGGTCGTCTGCGAGGCGAAGGCGCTGAACGGCTATCTCAATTTCAGGATCGACCGCAAGGGGCTCGCCGGAGAAACGCTTGCCGCGTGCAGGCGGGAGGGAGAGAAGTACGGCTCCTCGGAGGAGGGGAAGGGGAAGACGGTCTGCATCGACTACTCCTCCGTCAACATCGCCAAGCCCTTCCACATCGGGCACCTCTCGACGACCGTTTTGGGCGGCGCCCTCTGCCGCATCTTCCGCTCTTTGGGCTACAACGTCGTCGGGATCAACCACCTCGGGGACTATGGCACCCAGTTCGGCAAACTCATCTCCGCCTACAAGCATTGGGGGGTACGCGAGGAGGTCGAAAAGGGGGGCATCCACGCGATCAACGCGCTCTACGTCCGCTTCAACGAGGAGGCGACGGAGGAGATGGAGAGGGAGGCACGCGAGTATTTCCGCCTCATCGAGAGCGGGGACGAAGAGGCGAACGGGCTCTTCGAGTGGTTCAAGTCCCTCACGATGGCGTATGTCGGCAAAATTTACGACAGGCTCCACGTCACGTTCGACAGCTACGCGGGCGAGCGGTTCTACCTCGACAAGATGCAGCCCGTCATCGACGAACTCAAGGAGGAGGGGCTCCTTGTCGAAAGTCAGGGGGCGCAGGTCGTCGACCTCGAACGGTATGGCATGCCTCCCTTCATCGTGCTCCGCTCGGACGGCGCCTCCCTCTATGCGACCCGCGACCTCGCGGCGGCGTTCTACCGCAAGAAGACCTACGATTTTTATAAGTGCCTCTACGTCGTCGCCTACCAGCAGAACCTGCACTTCAAGCAGCTCTTCAAGGTGCTCGAACTCATGGGGAAGGAGTGGGCGAAGGACATGGTGCACGTCGCCTACGGCATGGTCTCTTTGGAGGACGGCGCCATGTCCACCCGCAAGGGGAAGGTCGTCTGGCTGGAAGACGTTTTGGACCGTTGCGTCGAAAAGGCGCGCGCGGTGATCGGGGAGAAGAACCCCGCCCTCGAGAACAAGGAGGAGGTCGCCGAAAAGGTGGGGGTGGGAGCCGTCATCTTCGGCGCGCTCTACAACAACAAGATCAAGGACATCGTCTTTTCCTACGACAAGGCGCTCAATTTCGACGGCGAAACGAGCGTCTATGTGCAATATACCTATGCGCGCTGCCGGTCCGTGCTCGGCCGGGCGGAGGGCGGCAGCTGCGGGGATGCGTCCGCCGCGGAGCCCAACGCAAGGGAATTCGAGCTCATCAAGGCGCTCGCGGGCTTCCCCGACGTGGTGCAGGCGGCGGCGAAGAATTACGAGCCGAGCATGGTCGCCCGCTGGTGCGTGGACACGGCGCAGATCTTCAATAAATTCTATATCGATTGCAAGATCGTGCAGGCGGAAAGCGACGACATCCGCGCCCTTCGCCGCCTTCTCACCCTCG
>CANREU010000134.1 GCA_947629725.1 uncultured Clostridia bacterium | reverse complement strand
CGGCAAGATCGAACTTTGGGGAAAAGACTACCGCGACCAAGAGGTGCGCTCGAAGATCGGCGTCCTCATCGAGGCGCCCGGGTGCTTTCCCAATCTCTCCGTGTGGAACAACATGAAGTTGCAGGCCGCAAACCTCGGCGTAAAAGACGAGAATGAGGAGATACGGCGGGTGCTCCGCCTCGTGCGCATGGACGGCGCGGCGGGGAGCAAATTCAGGAACTGCTCCCTCGGCATGAAACAGCGGATCGGCATCGCCTTCGCCCTCCTCGGCGACCCGCAGCTCCTCGTTTTGGACGAGCCCATCAACGGGCTCGACGCCGACGGGATGCGCATCATGCGGGACATTTTGACGGAGCTCGCGGAGCGGGGGGTGACCGTCCTCATCTCCTCGCACATCTTGGGCGAACTTGAAAAAATCGCGACCCATTACGGCATTTTGCGGGGCGGGAAGCTCTTGAAGGAGATGACGGCGGAGGAGCTTGATGCCGGCTGCCCGACCTATGCCGCCCTCAAAACGGAGGACATGGAGAGGACGCGGGAGGTCTTACGGCAGGCGTTCGGGCGGGCGGATACGGATGAACAGACGGGGGAGATCCGCGTCTACGGCGCGCCCGCGGAGGAGGTCGCAAACTACCTCTACGGAAACTTCGGCATTCCCGTCACCGAGCTCCGCACGGCAAAAATAAGTCTCGAAGAATATTATATCGATCTCATGCGGGAGGGGAGAGAATGAAAACGCAAACTTTCGGAAGGCGCCTTAAAACCATGCTCAAGGTGGACGCGCGGCGGATGATCGCGTCGCCGCTTTTGTGGATCATGCTCGGCGTCTCCCTCGCGCTCCCCATTTTGATTCTCGTGATGACCTCCTTCATCGGCGGGGCCGAAGCGGGGGAGGGGATGGCGGCGTTCACAAACGTCTGGCAGGCGATAGGCTCGGCGGACGGCGGGATGAGCATGGACCTCACGGGCATGTGCAACATCAATCTTCTATACTTCCTTGCGACGATCTTCGTCTGCCTCTTTACGGGGGAGGATTTTCGGAGCGGGTACGCAAAAAACCTGTTCACGGTGCGCTCCAAGAAGCTCGACTATGTGCTCTCCAAAACGGTCGTGCTGTTTGCGGCGACGTGCGGGATGTTCCTCTGCTACTTCGTCGGCGCGATGATCGGCGGCGGGATCGCGGGGCTCTCCTTCGACGCCGCGGCGGCGGGCGCAAGCGCGGGCGGGATCGTCCTCTGCATGATAAGCAAAGTGTTCTTCTCGCTCGTCTTCGTCTCGATCGCCCTCGTGTTCTCCACGGTCGGAAAGCATCGGCTTTGGCTCTCCGTTCTCGGCTCTCTCGCGACGGGCATGCTGCTCTTTACGATGATCCCCATGATGACCCCCCTCAACGCGGGCGCCTTCCAAGTCGTCCTCTGCGTTCTCGGCGGCCCCTTGTTTGCCGCGGGGCTCGGCGCGCTCGGCTGCCTCATTCTGAACAAGACGGGTTTGGTGTAGAAAACACGAAAATTTCACGGTTTTGTCAAGAACTTTGAACACACAAAAAGTCGGTTTGCTTGATTTGCAGACCGCTTTTATGGTATAATGAGGAAAAGTTGCCGAGAAAGGGGGACTCATATGAAACGGAAATTTTTCTTGGTTTTTGCACTTGCCCTGCCGATATTCGCGCTTGCGGGGTGCGGAAAAGAGCCGTTCGTAAACCCCGGGGACTATCTCGGGGGCGGCGGCACGGGGAAGATCGCGGGTGGCGGCATGGGCCCCGGGAGATGGTGAAAAGAGCGGAAGAGAAGGTGCAGGAGACTCCCCCTCAAGGGGGCGCCGAGAGGAGGAAGGCGCGTATTCACTTCCTCCCTCGTTTGAGGGCAGGGTACCCACCGCTCTTGCCTCCCCCTTGTACTTGAGGGGAGAGGGTAGGGTGGGGAAAAAGAACGAGATTCCTCACGTCCGTTCGGAATGACGTGGCAAGTCGGAATGACGTGGCAAGACGGAATGACGTGGCAAGTCGGAATGACGTGGCAAGTCGGAATGACGAAGAAGAGAGGCGTGCCGCCTCTCTTCTTCGTTTGCTCTCGCCCCCGAAGGGGCGAGGGGTAGGGGTGCGGGGGCAAAGCTCCCTCGTTTGAGGGGCGAGAAGGCGTATAATAAAAAAACCACCCGCATAGCGGGTGGAAATTTTTATGGCCGTCTACACCGTCTCCAGATTGATGAGGGAGGAGTTGCCGCTCTTGCCGTTGGGCGTCCCGCCCGTGATGACGATGACGTCCCCTTTCTCCACGAGCCCGCTCTCGATGGCGGCGCGCTTGGCGAAGTGGAAGAGAACGTCCACCGAGAAGTATTCCTCGCTCCGCATGGGGAGCACCCCCCACGAGAGGGCGAGTTTCCGATAGCTCTTTTCGTCCGTCGTCATGCCGATGATGTCGATGTTGGGGCGGAAGCGGGAGACCATCTTCGCCGTTCCGCCCGTGCGGGTGCACACGACGATCGCCTTCGCCTTCACGTCGTGGGCGAGGAGGCAGGCGGAGTGGGAGAGGGCGTCCGAAAGGCCGCGGATGAGGTACTCCTTGTCCTCGACGTATTGGATGTACTCCGTCTTGCTCTCCGCCTGTTCTGCGATGCGCGCCATTGCGGCGACCGCCTGCACGGGGTATTCGCCCGCCGCCGTCTCCCCCGAGAGCATGATGGCGGAGGAGCCGTCGTACACGGCGTTTGCAACGTCGGAAATTTCCGCACGGGTGGGGCGGGGCTGGTGGATCATGCTCTCAAGCATCTCCGTCGCCGTGATGCAGCGCTTGCCCGCCTTGCGGCAGGCGGTGATGATGTGCTTTTGGATGTCGGGCAGCTCTTCATAGGGGATCTCCACGCCCATGTCGCCGCGGCCGATCATGATGCCGTCGGAAACCTTCAGGATCTCATCGAGATTGTTGACGCCCGCGCGGTTTTCGATCTTCGCAATGAGGTCGATGTCGGTGGAGCCGTGTTCGCGGAGGAAGTTCCTCACGTCGAGGATGTCCTGCGCCTTCGAGACGAAGGAGCACGCCACAAAGTCCACTCCCTGTTCGATGCCGAAGAGGAGGTCGGACTTATCCTGTTCGGAGAGGTACACGAGGTCGAGCTGTTTTTCGGGGAAGAACATGCTCTTGCGGTTGGAGAGCTCCCCGCCGATCACGACCTTGCAGTGCACCTCGGGCTTTTTCACCTCCACGACCTCAAACACCATGAGACCGTTGTTGAGGAGGATCCTGTCGCCCTTCTTCATGTCGTTGCAGATGTTCTTATAGGAGACGGAGACCCTCGTTTCGTCCCCCTCGACCTCCTCTGCCGTGAAGGTGAAGGGATCGCCCGCGTTCAGGAAGACTTTGCCGTCTTTGAACGTCTTGATGCGGAACTCGGGCCCCTTCGTGTCGAGGAGAATGGGCAGCGGGATGTGCTTTTCCTCCCGCACCTCTTTGAGGATGGCGATCTTCTTCGCGTGCTCCTCATGGGTGCCGTGCGAGAAGTTGATCCGCGCGACGTTCATGCCCGCGTCCGCCATGGCGGAGATCACTTCCTTCGTCTCCGAAGCGGGCCCGAGCGTGCAGACGATCTTGGTCTTTTTCATATCAATACCCCCCAAAGCAAAAAAACATGATTTTATTTTATCATAATCGGCGCAAAATTCAAGTACTTTTTGAAAATTTGTGGTATAATACTTACGATCCGAGTGCGCTACGCGGTCGCGGCGTACTTTTGTACGATGAGGAAAGTCCGGGCATCGCAGGGCAGGACGCCTGATAACGTCAGGTGGGGGTGACCCTAAGGAAAGTGCAACAGAAATAGACCGCCCGATGTCCGTCGCAAGGCGGATGATAGCGAAGGTGGAAAGGCGAGGTAAGAGCTCACCGACGGGACGGTAACGCCCCGTGCCATGTAAACCCCGTCCGATGCAAGTTTGGGACTTTTTCGTTTAGGGTTGCCCGCCCGAAAAAGTCCGTGAATAACGCTGGAGCCCATCGGTGACGGTGGGCGTAGATAAATGACCGCGCTCGACAGAACCCGGCTACAGGCGCACTCGGATCACATAGGATACGC
>CANREU010000133.1 GCA_947629725.1 uncultured Clostridia bacterium | reverse complement strand
TCGCCATCGATCGTGACGGTGATGATCGCCCTGCCCTTGCCTACCACCGTAAGCGTACCTTCGGATTGCTCGACGGTGACGACCTGCGAATCGCTCGAAGCAAACGAGACGTTATCCGTATAATTCTCGCCGCCCTTCTTCACGACGACCTTCCCGGGCGCCGTGCCGTCCTTCGTAAGGTCGATCTCCGTCTTTTCGAGGGTGTATTCCGTCGCATAGCCGACGGCGATCGCCGCCCAGCCGTGGTTGCCTTCGCCGTCCTTCGTCATGCGGAAGGTGAAATCGTCCTCTTTCGTGACGTCGACGGTGATCTTCACTTCCACCGCCTGGCTGGTGCTGCCGTTGCCGTTGACGACCTTGTGCGCGTTGATGATGACATTCGCGCCGCTGTCGAGAACGGAGACGAAGTAGGAGTTCTTCCAGCCCGAGACGAAGAGGGTGACGACGTGCTTGCCCTCGGTGAGGTGGATGGGCACGGACCACCATTCGTTGGCGTGGAGGAAGTTGTTCACGCTGCCGCCTACCGCCGCCGCCGTGCCGTCCTGTTCATACCAAGTGAACCTGCCGAAGGGGCCGTCGAGGGAGTCGTTCCTGCCGGGGCCGCCCGCGTTGGAATATTGGATCTCGTTTTCCTTGATGATGTTGCTAACGCCCTTGCGGCGCGCGAAGGTATCGGTGCTGCCGTTCTTGGAGTAGACCCAGTCCTCGGTGCCGATAACGGAGAGGTTTCTCGTCTCGTTTTCAAGCGCCTTGACTTCGGGCGTCTCCGCGGTGGCGGAAGGCCCTTCGTCCTCTCTCGCTTCGTTGCCGACGACCGCGATCGCCACGAGGCTCAAGTTGTCTGCCCAGCCGTGCGAGGCCTCTGCGCCGACTTCCATCTTTACGGTGAAGGTCATCTCGCTTCCGATGAGGTGCTCGGTGTCGGGCGTGAAGATGACTTGCTTGTTGTTCGCCTTACTGATCGTGCCGCTGTTCTCGAACTTGAGGCTCGCGCACACCACGCCGTTATACAAGATGGAGACGGTGTTCGTCGCGTGGTAGGCACCCGTGAAGATCGCGATGTACTTCACGTCCGCCGTCACTTTCACGTCGAAGGTGACGCTCTGTTTGTAGGTGATACCGTCGACGCGGCCGCCCACGTTCTGTTTGTCCGCCGTGCCGTCCGTCCAGCCGACCGAGACCCTGTAATCGTAGAAGTCGTCCGCCTTCGTGCCGGAAAGGTCCCCGATGAGGTTGCCGCCGTTCTTGCGCTCGGTGTAGCTCTTTTGCCCGAAGTAGCGCCAGTCGAGCGTTTCGTTTGTCTCGTCGAGGGCGTCGAGGTTGACGGAGGTCGCCTCTTCGTATTCGATCTCGCGCACCTGCACGTCGTAGGTGACGTTCACCGCGATCTCGAAGGTATCCTTCCCCGCGATCTTCACGGTGATGTTCGCCGTGCCGGGCTTCTTCGCCGTGATGACGCCCGCCTCGGTAACTTCGGCGACCGTGTCGTCGTCCGACTCATAGGCGATGGCGGGAAGCGCGCCCGCGGGATCGCGCTCTACGGAGAGCGTGACGGTGTCGCCGAGCTTCATGGAGAGCGCGTCGTTTTCGATGTCCTCGCCGTCCGCCTTGAGGGAATACTGCACCTCGGGATCGACGACGACCGTCGTCGAGAACACTCTGCCGCCCACCGTGACGGTGACCTGCGTCGTGCCTTCGCCGACCGCGTGGAGGACGCCGCCCGTTGCCGTGACGACCGTCTCCGCGTCCGAATGATAGACGGCTTCGATCGCATGCTCCGCGGGATCTGCCGTGATGGTAATGTTCTTATCGGGCTCGCCGACCCGCATGGAGACGCTGTCGCCCCAGTCCGCGCCGTCCACCTTCAAAGTGTAGAGGGTGACGGTGACGGTCGCCGTGAGCTCCTCGCCGTCCACCGAGCAGGTGATGGTCGCCGTGCCCTTGCCGACGCCCTTCACCTTGCCCGTGCCGCCTTCGACCGTCGCGACGTTCGTGTCCGAACTCGTGAAGGTGTGCGGGCGGGCGTTCGCGGGCGCATCGGGCGTGGTGATAAGGGAGATCGTCTCCGTCGCGCCGACCGCGATGTCGAGGGACGTCTTGTCGAGGCTGTAGGTGTAGCCCTGCGCCACGGTGACCGAGCAGAAGAGTTCATACCCCGAATAAGTCACCTTCACGGTCGTCGAACCGACGGCTACGCCCGTTACAAGACCTTCCGCCGAGACGGTCGCGATCGCGGAATTTTCGCTCGAATATTGCACCCCATCCGGCGATTTTCCGCTGTTATCGGTGACATAGAGCTGGATGGTTTCGCCCGTTTTCAACGCCGCGGAGGCCACATTTAGGGAGTACCCCCCCCCTGTAATTCCCTCCTCCACCGTAACCGTGCATTTGAGCGGGTTTTTCGCCCCCTCGACGGCTGCCGTCACGGTCGCGTTGCCAACACTCACGCCTACGATCCTGCCGTCTTCCACCGTGGCGACGGCCTCGTTGTCCGAGGTCCATTCGACGGCGGAGGGCTCGGGCGTGACGGTGAGCACTTTCGCCTGTCCCACGCCGAGGGTGACGCTCTCGTCGCTGAGCTTATAGCTCTTGTTGCGGCAAGCCGTGAGCCCGACCGTGAGCGAAGCGATCAAGAGCCCGATCAGCAGCCATACGCTTCTTTTTTTCATAATTTTCCTCCCGAAATGATTTTTATACTGCCGCAAAGCGCGGGCGCCCGCCTCACCGGCGGGACACCCGCCCCCGCGGAATATCCTATACGATCACCTGCAAGCCCGCGAGCGAAACGTTGCCGTTGCCCGCCGCAAGGGTGGACTGGATCTGCACCGTGACGCGCGTTGTGCCCGTCACCGAGATGGGGATGACGACCTTCTTGCAGACGGAAGGATCGTTTGCCGAGAACACGAGCGGCGTGCACCTCGCTTCCCCTTTGTAGTTGCGCACGGTGAGGGTGTTCGAGCCGTTCCATGCGCCCGTGTAGAGCACGATGTACTTGGTGTTCTGGTCCACCTGCACGACGATCTCGATGCTGCCGCCGCTCTGGGTGTGGTAGCCGTTCCGCGTGCCCGTGCAGCTCTCGGCTTCCTCGCCGTCCGTCCACGAAAGAGAGGTCGCGAAGTCGCCGAACTTGTTCTGCGCGGAGAAATTCACGGAGCGGATCGCCTCGCCGCCCGCCTTATACACCTCGCCTTCGGTGCCGTAGTTGCTCTTGTACCAATCGGCGACGGTGCCGAGCTCGGACTCGGAGAGGCTCGCCGAAGCGGGCGCGTTCTCGGAGGTGATAGTCGCCCTTGCAAGGTCGGGAAGGGAGATCTCCGCATCCTGTGCCGCCGCGTCGCCGCAGACGACCGCCGAAATGCCCACGCGCGCCGCCGAGCTGTTGCCCGCGCCGCTCTCCTTGCGCGAGGAGTGCATGCTGTAACGGATGTAGAGCTCGGTGTCCTCCTCGGCGGAGGCGGTTATCGTCACCTTCCGCGTGGAGACGCCGTTGAAGTTGTTGTTGAGCGCGGTGGACGAGACGATCCCGTCTGCCCTGTCGTCGAGGATGAGGGTGCGCACGTTCCCCGCCCTGTCGCGGACGGTGAGTTTGCCGACGCACTGCTCCGCCACGAGGTAGAGGGTGTACACTTTTTCCGCCCCCTTCTTCACTTTCAGGGTGAGTTCGACGTCCACCTGCCCCGAGATCCCGCGGGATGTGCCGTCTCCGGCCTCCTGCCCTTCGCCGTCCGTCCAATCCGCCTGGATCGCCGCGGTCTGGGAGGTGTAGAGCTCGAAGTCGCTCGTGATGTCCCCTATCACATGCTCCGCGCCGCCCTTGCGCGCCGTCGTGTTGCCGAAGTATGCCCAGTCGTCGTAAGCATCGTTATCGAGGTCGATATACCCGTGCATGCTCTCCGCGACGCCCACCTTGAAGTCTGCGGCGCTCGCGTCGTAACCGGGGTTCTTCCCGATCGAAGAGAGCTTGGTGTTGTCGCCGAATTCCACGACGATCTTCGTCTCCGCGGAGATCTCCCCCGAGAAGGAGAACATGTAAACCGCCGTGTCCGCCGAGGCGCCCGTAAACGAGAAGGGGGAAGCCATGCTGTC
>CANREU010000132.1 GCA_947629725.1 uncultured Clostridia bacterium | reverse complement strand
TCCTCATTCCGAACGGAGCGTAAGCGGAGTGAGCGGATCTTAAGATACACTCGGCTCCTGCGGAGCCTCGGTATGAGGAGGTGAAGCGCTGTAAGTCGGGGCGCGCAGAGAGAAACCCCCTGCCTTTGGCGGGAGGATCAAGGGGGGTGGCGATCGATTATCGGGGGCACCCCTCACCCTACCCTCCCCCCTCAAGTATAAGGGGGGAGGCAAGGCTTGGTCGAGCTTTCTTGGCGCCCCCTCCTGGGGGGAGCTGTCACGCTTGCGTGACTGATGGGGTTCGGACTTGTCTGCAAACCCCTATCCCCCCTTCGGGGTACTTCCCCCAAAGGGGGAAGCAAGGTGGGTTGGTCGGGACGCTCTCCCCAAAGGGGTGGCAAGAGGGCGGGCGCCCACCCCTTTTGCTGCGCAAGGTCTTCCGCGGCAGAAAAAAGCGCCGAACGCGTTTTGCGTCCGGCGCTTTTCCTTTCAGAATTTGTTCCGCTCGCTCTTGGAGAGGTACCCGAGGGTGAAGGCGCCCGGTCCCACATGGGAGCCGATGACGGGCCCCATGATAGAGACGTGCGGCTCGATCCCGAAGCGCTGCCGCACATAGTCGGCGAGTTCGTTCGCGACGGGCTCGTTATCGGTGTGCACGATGAAGACGTAGTTATAGTCGGGGTCGGGCCCCTCTTTTTCGAGCTTCTGCTTGATGTAGCTGATCGCCTTCTTCGTCCCCATCACCTTGTCGATGACGCCGAGCTTGCCCTCGAAATCAAAGGAGATGATGGGCTTTACGCGGAGCATTCCGCCGACCGCCGCGGCCGCCGCGGAGATCCTCCCGCCCCGCTTTAAGAATTGCAAGTCGTCCGCCACGACAAAGTGCTGGATGTGCAGGCGGAGAGACATTATAAAGTCGTAGGTCTCCTGCATCGTCTTTCCCGCATTGCGGCAGTCCACCGCGAGGTAGACGAGCGCGCCCTGCCCCACCGTTGCGGTGAGCGGGTCGAGGACGAGCACGTTGAACTTGGGGTAGTCCTTCTTCACGTCCTTCGCCGCCTGCTCGGCGATCTCCCACGTCGTCGCGAGCCCGGAGGAGATGGTGAAGTGCAGAACGTCCTCCGCGCCCTCCTGCGCCAGCTTCAGAAAGTGGTTGTAGTGCGACTCGTAGTTGAGCTTGGACGTCTTGGGCATCCAGCCGTCGCGGAGCGCGTTGTAGAAATCGACGTATTGCCCGTATTCCGTGAAGTTGTCGAGGCACTGTTTCAGCACACCGTCCTTTTCAAGGGTGAAGGTGAGCGAGACAAACTTGACATCGTTCTTTACGACATAGTCGTGATACAGATCGCACGTAGAGTCCGTGGATACCGTAAATTTGTACATTGCTTCTATTCCTCTCCAATATTTGCGTTCATTATATCACAGTTTTTTATGACTTGCAAGAGGATAGCCCCTGTTTTTTCCGTTTTGCCTCCGATTTTTTCGGAAAACCACTTGAAAACGCCGCCGCGAACAGGTATAATAGTCCATAAGCATAGGCGCGCACGCATGGGTGCGCGAAAGGGGGAATATGACAAAGAAAGAATTTTCCGATCTGCAGAGCGGCACGGACGTGCGCGGCACCGCCGTCGGAGGGGTGAACGGGCCCGTCACCCTCACCGATGAAGCGGTCTGTTGCATTGCAAAGGCGTTCTGCAAGTGGTATCGAGCGAAGAAGGGCGAAAAGCCGCGCGCCGTCGCCGTCGGGCACGATTCCCGCGTCTCGGCAGAGCGCATCGGGCAGGCGTTCCTGAACGGGCTTGCCGCATGCGGGTGCGGCGCGATCCTCACGGGGCTCTCCTCCACACCCTCCATGTTCATGCTGCTGCAGGAGGACTTCGGGGCGGACGCCGCGGTGATGATCACGGCGAGCCACCTCCCCATGGAGAAGAACGGGCTGAAATTCTTCGTGAAGGAGGGCGGGCTCGAGAGCGGCGACGTAAAGGAGATCCTCGAACTCGCCGCGGAGGAAACGGAGGAAAAAGGCGGAGAAAATGCCGTCTCCGAAAAGAGTTACATTGAGGCGTATGCCGCGGGGCTCGTGGAGAAGGTGCGAAAAGCGACGGGGAAAGAGCGTCCCCTCGAGGGAAAGAAGATCGTCGTCGACGCGGGCAACGGCGCGGGCGGCTTCTATGCCGGTCTCGTGCTCTCCCCTCTCGGTGCGGACACTTCGGGCTCGCAGTTCCTCGATCCCGACGGCACCTTCCCCAACCACATCCCCAATCCCGAAAACGGGGAGGCGATGAAGTCGGTGTGCGCCGCCGTCCTCAAAAACCGTGCCGACCTCGGCGTGATCTTCGATACCGACGTCGACCGCGCGGCGGTCGTCGCACCCGACGGGAAGGAGATCAACCGCAACCGCCTCATCGCCCTCATCTCCGCCGTTTTATTGGAGGAGAAGACGGGCGCGACCATCGTCACCGACTCGGTGACGAGCGACGGGCTCACCCGCTTCATCGAGAGCCGCGGCGGGGTGCACCGCCGTTTCAAGCGGGGGTATAAGAACGTCATCAACGAGTCGAAGAGGCTCGCCGAAGAAGGGATCTACTCCCCTCTCGCCATCGAGACGAGCGGCCACGCGGCGCTTGCCGAGAACTACTATCTCGACGACGGGGCGTATCTCGTCACCCGCCTCCTCATCGCCCTCGCGAAAAAGGGCGACCTCGAGAGCTATATTGCGGACCTTCCCGAGCCGGAAGAGGCGGCGGAAGTGCGGCTGCGCTTCCGGGAAGGGGCGGACTTCAAGGCGATCGGCGCAAAACTCCTTTCGGACGTGGAAGCTGCCGTAAAGAAAGACCCCGCCCTCTCCCTCCCCGCCGAGAACTTCGAGGGGGTGCGCATCTGCTTCGGCAAGGAAAACGGGGACGGCTGGGCGCTCGTCCGCATGAGTTTGCACGAGCCCATCCTGCCCGTGAACATGGAGAGCAACTCTCCGGGCGGGGTGAAGAAGATCGCCCGTACTCTCTGCCGCCTCCTCGCCCCCTACGGGGAGGAGCTCGGCCTCGAAAAACTCAAAAATTTTGAAATTTGAAAAGGAGATAACGATATGAAACAGACGACCATCAATGCGATCCGCATCCTTGCCGCAGAGGCGATCCAGAAAGCAAATTCGGGGCACCCCGGGCTCCCGCTCGGCTCCGCGCCCATCGCCTACACCCTGTGGCAGAACTTTTTGAAATTCAACAATAAGGACCCCAAGTGGGAAGACAGGGACCGCTTCATCCTCTCCGCGGGGCACGGTTCCATGCTCAACTACGCCCTTTTGTACCTCTATGGGCTCGGGCTGAAAAAGGAAGACCTCATGAACTTCCGCCAGCTCGGCTCCAAGACCCCCGGCCATCCCGAATACGGCCACACCGTCGGGATCGAGACGACGACGGGCCCCCTCGGACAGGGCATTGCGAACGCCGTCGGCATGGCGGTCGCCGAAGCGCACCTCGCTGCGGTATTCAACCGCCCCGGGTTCCCCATCGTCGACCACTACACCTACTGCCTGTGCGGCGACGGCTGCCTCGAGGAGGGCATCTCCTATGAGGCGTGCTCCTTCGCGGGCACCCACGGGCTCGGCAAACTCATCCTCTTCTACGACGACAACGACATCACCATCGAGGGCGACACCGACATCACCTTCAAGGAGAACGTGGCGGCGCGCTTCAAGGCGCAGAATTGGCAGGTGCTCGAGGTGGACCTTGTCGCCCATCCCGACAACGTACTCATGATCTCGAACGCCATCAAAAAGGCGCAAAAGGAGAAGAACAAGCCCTCCATCATCATTTGCAAGACGAAGATCGGCTACGGCACCCCCCTCGAGGGCAGCCACAAGTGCCACGGCGCCCCTCTCGGCGCGGAAAATCTGCAGAAGACGAAGGAAAAACTCGGCTGGACTTATCCCCCCTTCGAGGTGCCGCAGGAAGTGCTGCGCCACACCGCCAAAGCGGGGAGAAAGGGCAGGCGCGCCGAGCAGATGTGGGAGCTCAACTTCGAGCGCTACGCCGCGGCGTACCCCGAACTCGCCGCCCTCTACCGCCTCACGATGAAGCGGGAACTCCCCGATTTCGACAAGATCGAGGGGCTTTGGGACTTTGAAAAGCCGATGGCGACGAGGCAGACCTCCGCGGCCGTCCTCAACCGTCTCGCGCCCCATATCCCCTATCTCATGGGCGGCTCGGCGGACCTCGCTCCCTCCAATCTTTCGGACATGAAGAACACCGACGCGGTGACCTACGG
>CANREU010000131.1 GCA_947629725.1 uncultured Clostridia bacterium | reverse complement strand
AGCACCCCCTGCGCCCCCTTTTCGAGGAGGATCTTTTCCACCGTCTTCTCCGTTTTGAGAAGTTCCAGAACGGCGTTCCTGCCCTCCGTCTTCATCCTTTCTCCTCCGCTTTTCCGAGAAGTTCCTCCGCGCGCGCCGACTGCCCCGTGAGATAGAGGTACCCGAAGAGCGCCTCAAAACCCGTGGAACGGACGTATTCCGCGACCGTCGCGTTCTTGCTCCTCGTCGGCTTTTTCGCGTTCCGCCCGCGGCGGTAGATCTCCTCCTCTTCCTCGGTGAGAAGGGGGAGAAGGCGCTCGAGAAGGGCGCTCTGCCCGTGCGCGGAGACGGCCTGCGAGGTCATGCGGTTGAGCTCGCCCGTCTTATACCCCGTTCCGCGGGCGAAATTCTCGCGGACGGCGAGGGTGTAGACGGCGTCCCCCACAAAGGCGAGCACCACGGGATTCATCTGCTTTGCGCGCGAGCGCTCCATCGGTTCTTTGATCTCAAACATATCGCGTTCCGCACGGCTGTGCCCGCGCGGTCTTACCCTATTATACCATACTCCCGCCCGAAAGACAAGCGTTCGCGCAAAATTGGGGGAGGGAAACCCCGTGAAAAAAGTTGCTTTCCCCGAAAAAAAGACTATAATAGTGTGACGGACGGCAAGCCCGCCCGCAGGAAGTGATCATGGAAGCCTTTGAAGTTCTCCTCCCCCTCGCCCTCATTCTTCTCCTTTCCAAACTCATGGGGATGGGCGCACACAAGATCGGAATGCCCGCCGTCATCGGCATGCTCGTCGCGGGCGTCCTCATCGGGCTTCTCTCCTATATCCCGTGGCAGCCCCTGCACGAGGCGTTCTTCGGCGAAGAAATAAAATTCGCCCTCGACGTGATGGGAAAGATCGGCGTCGTGCTCATCATGTTCTCGACGGGGCTCGGCACCGACCTCAAAAAATTGAAACAGACGGGGATCGCCTCCGTCGTCATCACCACGATGGGGGTAGTCGTGCCCATGGGGCTCGGCACCCTCGTCGCCTTTCTCTTCTTCCCCGCCGCAAGTCCCCTCTCCATCCTCTTCTACGGCGCGATCCTCACGGCGACCTCCGTCTCCGTCACCGTCGCCGTCCTCAAAGAGCTCGGCAAACTCGATACGAAGGTGGGGACCTCCATCGTCGCCGCCGCCGTTTTGGACGACGTGATCGGCATCATCGTGCTCTCTATCCTCACGGGCTTTGCCTCGGGCGGGGACGGCGAGGTCGGCTGGAGCTGGTTCCACCCCAATGCCGTGATGGTCACCGTGAAGATCGTCGCCTTCTTCGTCGCGGCGATCGCCCTCGGCGTGGGGCTGCGGAAACTCTTCGACCGTTTGGAGCGCAAGGCACCCCACAACAGAAGGGTCCCCATCATCTCCCTCGCCGCCTGCTTTGTGTATGCCTACGCCGCCGAAAAGCTCTTCGGCGTCGCCGACATCACGGGCGCATACGTGGCGGGCATCCTCCTCGGCGGCACCCTCTCGGAGACCCCGTACATCGAAAACAAGGTCGACACGATGGGCTACCTCTTCTTCTCCCCCATCTTCTTCGCGACCATCGGCATGAACCTCGACTTCAGCGGGATCACGGTCAACTTCCTCGCCTTCGGCTTCTGCTTTGTCGCGGCGGGGCTCCTCGGCAAACTCCTCGGCTGCGGCGCGGGCGCGAAACTCTGCAGATTCACCTGGCGGGAGAGCGCGAACGTGGGGCTCGGGATGATGGTCCGCGCCGAGGTCATCCTCATCTGCGCGCAGAAGGGGATCGATGCGACGGTCGGGGGCGTCTCCCTCGTGAGCCCTCTCATTATGCCCTTCGTCTTCCTCATCATCCTCATCTCCTCCGTGCTCACCCCCGTCTTTCTCAAACTTTCCTATGCGCGCGAGGCGAAAAAGAGACAGGCCGCCCCGCCCCCCGAAGAACAGCCGCAAGCCTGAAACTTTTCCCTCGGCTGCCCTCTTTTGTCCCCCTTTCTCGGCGCCCCCTCTTGGGGGAGCTCTTCCGCATTTATGCGGAAGTGAGGGGGTTCTGGCTCGGCTGCAAACCCCTATCCCCCCTACGGGGTACTTCCCCCAAAAGGGGGAAGCAAGAATGGTTGGTCGGTGAAGAGCAGCATGCTCGGCGCCCCCTCTTGGGGGAGCAGTCACGGCTGCCCTTGCCGTGACTGCCCCGCCCGCACGCTATGACCGCCATCGAAGGGCGGCACGAGCGTAAAACGCGAAGTAGGGGGGTCGGTACACAAAGAACAAGCCCCCGCCCTTTCGTCATAACAAAGAGGATAAAAAATAATTTTGGAAGCCAACTGCAAAAATTTGCCCA
Organism: uncultured Clostridia bacterium; assembly: GCA_947629725.1. Lineage (GTDB taxonomy): Bacteria > Bacillota > Clostridia > Christensenellales > Borkfalkiaceae > Gallimonas. The sequence goes on along the minus strand of CANREU010000131.1, from coordinate 1,949 downwards.
AAGAACTCTATTGCGACGGTCAAAAGATCGTTTGAGGTCCATAATAAAAGCAATATCCGCCGAGAGATCGGCGGATCTTTTTTACTCCACGGTGACGGACTTGGCGAGGTTGCGGGGCTTATCGGGGTCGTTTCCGCAGGCGAGCGCCGTGTGATAGGCGAGCATCTGCAGCGGGATCGCCGTGAGGGCGGGCGAATACTCCTCCTCGCAGGGCGGAAGGAGGACAAAGTCCTCGATCTCCCCGCGGGAGACGAGCTCGGGAAGAGTGGTGATGAGATACACCCGCGCCCCGCGCGCCCGCACTTCGGAGACGGCGTTCATCGTCTTTTCGGCAAGCGCCCTTGAGGTCGCGATCGCGACGACGGGAGTGCGGCCGTCGATGAGGGCGAGAGTGCCGTGCTTGAGCTCCCCCGCCGCGTACCCCTCGCTCGGGAGGTAGGAGATCTCCTTGAGTTTGAGGCTCCCCTCGAGGGCGGCGCAGTAGTCCGCCCCCCGCCCGATGAAATACACGCTCCGTGCCGCGGCAAAGCGGGACGCCCAGCGGGCGGTCTTCTCGGAGCGGACGAGCGCCGTTTCCGCCTCCTTTGCGAGGGAGAAGGGCGGAGCCTCCCTCCCCGCGATCCCCGCGAGGGCATGCACGATCGAGTAGAGCGCCGCAAGCTGGGCACAAAAAGACTTGGTGGCGGCGACGGCACGCTCCCCGCCCGCCCGCGTGGGAAGCACGAAGTCCGCCGCACGCGCGAGCGAGGAATGGAGAACGTTGACGAGCGCGGCGACCTTTGCCCCCTTCTCCCGCGCGCATGCCGCCGCGGCGAGGGTGTCCGCCGTCTCCCCGCTCTGGCTCACCGCAAGGCACAGTGTGCCCTTCGGGACGATGGGATCGCGGTAGCGGTATTCCCCCGCCGTCGTCACCTCCACGGGCACGCGGCAGAACTTTTCGGCGGCGTGCTCAAAGCAGAGCGCGGCGTGATATGCCGTCCCGCAGGCGACGATTTGGATATACTCTGCGTGACATAGTACTTCGTAAAACCTCGAAAAATCCCCTGTTTCTTTGATTTCGAGGCGGGAATTTGCCATTGCGCGGGGAATTTCCGCCATTTCTTTGCGCATGAAGTGGCGGAAGCCGAAGGGCAGCCCTCCCTCTTCTTTCCTCTCGAGGACGACCTCCTCCCCCTCCTTTTCGCAGAGATCGGCGCCGAAGAGGGCGAGGTCTTTCCCGAGGACGGCAAAGTCGCCGTCGGCGAGCGCATACGCCTTTTCGCACTTCGGAGGAAGGGCGGCGACGTCGCTTGCGGCGTAACACCCGTCCTCCCCCTTCCCCACGAGGAGGGGGCTCTTTTTGCGGGCGCACACGATCTGCTTCCCGTCCTCCGCGAGCACGGCGAGGGCGTAGGAGCCCTCAAGACGGCTGCACGCCTCACGGACGGCAGCAAGGAGGTCCCCCCTGTATGCCCGCGCGACGAGGTGGGCGACGACCTCGCTGTCCGTCTCCGACAAAAATTTCTCCCCGCGCGCGAGGCACTCCTCTTTGAGGGTGTGCGCGTTCTCGATGATGCCGTTGTGGACGAGGGCGATCTTCCTGCAGACGTGCGGATGGGCGTTTTGGGCGGTGGGCGCGCCGTGGGTCGCCCAGCGGGTGTGCCCGATCCCGCACCGTCCCCGCAGCGCCGCGGAGAGCCCCTCGACCCGACCCGCCCTCTTCTCGACGGCGAGCCCGCCCCGCCCGAGCACGGCGATCCCCGCCGAGTCGTAACCGCGGTATTCGAGCTCTTTCAGCCCCTTTTTGAGGATGGGAGCCGCCTCCCTCGTGCCGATATAGCCTACGATCTCGCACATATTTTCCCCTCCGAAGCGCGCAGCGCCTCCGCGATCTTTTCGGCGCAGGCCTCGCAAAGCGCGCCGTCCTCCCCCTCCGTGAGTACGCGGACGACGGGCTCCGTCCCCGAGAC
>CANREU010000130.1 GCA_947629725.1 uncultured Clostridia bacterium | reverse complement strand
CCTCGGCTACTACGGCTATCCCGCCTCGGCGTGCGTCTCGGTCAACGAGGTCGTGGTGCACGGCATTCCGGGGAGCCGCGTCCTCGAAGAGGGGGACATCGTGAGCGTGGACCTGTGCGCCTACAAGAACGGCTTCCACGGGGACGGCGCGCGGACATTCGCGGTCGGCGAGGTCTCCGCGGAGAAGAAGAAACTCATCCGCGTCACGGAGGAGTGCTTCTTCAAGGGGATCGAGGGCCTCAAAGCGGGCACCCCCCTCTACGACATCGGCTACCGCGTGCAGCGGCACGCGGAGGAGAACGGTTTTTCGGTCATCCGCTCCTACACGGGGCACGGGATCGGCAGAGAGATGCACGAAGACCCCTCCGTTCCGAACTTCGGAAGGAAGGGGACGGGGATCCGCCTTCAGGCGGGCACCGCGCTCTGCGTCGAGCCCATGATCGCCGCGGGCGGCTGGCGGGTGAAGGTGGAGGACGACGGCTGGACGGCCGTCACCCTCGACAGGCGCCCCGCCGCGCACTACGAGAACACCCTGATCGTCCGCGAGGACGGCGTGGAGATTCTCACCTTATAAGGAGGACAGAATGTCGAAAGACGACGTCATCGAAACGGAAGGCAGGGTCATCGAGGCGCTCCCGAACGCCACGTTCAAGGTGCGGCTCTCCAACGGGCACATCATCACGGCGTACATCTCGGGCAAGCTCCGCATGAACTATATCCGCATCATCGAAGGCGACAACGTGAAGCTCGAAATGAGCCCCTACGATCTCACGAAGGGCAGGATCACGTGGAGATCGAAGAACTGACCGCGCTGCGCGGACAAACAAAACGTCAATAAGAAGAGGTATTGATATGAAAGTGAGACCTTCCGTAAAACCCATGTGCGACAAGTGCAAGGTCATCAAGAGAAACGGAAAAGTGATGGTCATCTGCTCCAAAAACAAGAGCCACAAGCAGAGACAGGGCTGAAAAACGTTTGACAGTTCACGCAAAGTATGGTATAATGTTACCCGCGATTTTCGGAAAATACGGAGATCGTGCCCGAAAAAGCTGAATTTCCGCACGAAAAGGTGCGGAAAGTCGGCTTGCTTTGCGTAAAAGAAGAAAATAATTCGGGCCTGCGGAGGGAATGTTTTCCACCGTTTTCCTGCGGGACCGTCGCAATAGAAAATTTTTTACCGAATAACACGGAGGTTAATCAATGGCACGTATTGCCGGTGTGGATCTGCCCAGAGAGAAAAGGGTAGAGATCGGACTGACTTACATCTACGGGATCGGACTCACCACGTCCAAGAAGATCCTCGCGGAGACGGGGATCGACCCCGACACGAGAGTGAAGGATCTCGACGAGAACGACGTCTCCAAACTGAGAGAGTACATCGACCACCACTACACCGTGGAGGGCGAACTTCGGGGGCAGGTCAGCCTCAACATCAAGCGGCTCATGGAGATCGGGTGCTATCGCGGCATCCGTCACAGAAAGGGGCTCCCCGTCCGCGGGCAGAGCACCAAGCGCAACGCGCGCACCCGCAAGGGTCCCCGCCGCACGGTCGCGAACAAGAAGAAGTAAGGAGAAAACGTCATGGCCGAGAAAAAGAGAACAGCCGTATCGCGCAAGCGTAAGGAACTGAAAAAGGTCGACAGAGGACAAGTTCATATCCAGTCCACGTTCAACAACACCATCGTCACCATCACGGACATGGGCGGGAACGTCATTTCGTGGTCGAGCGCGGGGGCACTGAAATACCGCGGCTCGAGAAAGGGTACCCCGTTTGCGGCGCAGATGGCGGCGGAGACGGCGGCAAAGGCGGCAAAGGAGCACGGGCTCCGCTCCGTCGAAGTCTATGTGAAGGGCCCCGGCGCGGGCAGAGAATCGGCGATCCGCGCGCTTGCAAACTGCGAGCTCGAAGTCACCCTCATTTCGGACGTTTCGCCCATCCCTCACAACGGATGCCGTCCGCCCAAGCGCAGAAGAGTATAAGGAGACAAAACGATGGCAGTGTACAGAGACGCAAAATGCAAACTTTGCAGAAGAGAGGGCGCGAAGCTCTTTCTGAAGGGCGAGAAGTGCTACATGGAGAAGTGCCCGTTCAATAAGCGGTCCACCCCTCCCGGACAGCACGGCGCGGGCAGGAAGAAGATCTCCGAATACGGGCAGCAGCTCCGCGAGAAGCAGAAGACCAAGCGCATCTACGGCGTGCAGGAGGGGCAGTTCCGCCACTACTACGAGCTCGCCGACAGGATGAAGGGGATCACGGGCGAGAACATGCTCTCCCTCCTCGAGAGAAGACTCGACAACGTCGTTTTCCGCATGGGGATCGGCGCATCGCGCACGCAGGCGCGCCAGCTCGTCAACCACGCGCACTTCATGGTGAACGGGCGGACGGTCACCGTCCCCTCCTACAGCGTGAAGGCGGGCGACATCATTGCGGTGAAGGAAAACCGCAAGAACAACAAGTTCTTTGAACAGATCAAAACGATGAAAGTTGCGAATATGCCCAAGTGGCTGGAATTCGATCCCGAGAAGCTGGAAGGCAAAGTGCTCGCACTCCCGACCCGCGAGGACGTGGACAGCCAGATCGCCGAGCATATGATCGTCGAGTTGTACTCCAAGTAATCCAAAATAAGGAGGTAGCGTTATGATCGAGATGGATATGCCCAAGATCGAGGTCACGGAAAACGAATTGAAATCGTATGCGAAGATCGTCGTGGAACCCCTCGAAAAAGGCTTCGGACTCACGATCGGCAACTGCTTGAGAAGGATCCTGCTCTCCGCGCTCCCCGGGGCTGCGGTGAAGGGCATCAAATTCGCGGACGGTATCGTAAAACACGAGTTTTCCGCGATCCCGGGCGTCAAGGAGGATGTGACGGAGATCGTCCTCAACCTCAAGCTCCTCGCCATTAAAACGAAGGTCACCGACAAGGATTACACGAAGACCCTTCACCTCGTGAAGGAGGGACCGGCGGTCGTCACGGCGGCGGACATTTCGCAGGATGCGGAGATCGAGATCATCAATTCCGATCAATATATCTGCACGGTGGACGCGGGCGGCAAGATCGACGCGGAGATCACCATCGGGCGCGGCAGGGGGTATCATCCCGCAAAGGACAACAAGCCCCTCCTGCCCCTCGTGGACTATATTCCCATCGACTCCATCTACACCCCCGTCCAGAAGGTGAACTACAACGTCGAACCCGCCCGCGTCGGGCAGAACATCGACTACGACCGTCTCACCATCGAGGTGTGGACGGACGGCACCTTCTCCGGCAAGGAGATCGTCTCGCTCGCCGCGAAGATCATGCAGGACCACATCAACCTGTTCGTCAACCTGTCGGACACCATCAAGGATATGGACATCCTCGTCAAGACGGACGACGACAAACAGCAGCAGATCCTCTCCATGAAGATCGAGGACATGGACTTCTCCGTCCGTTCCTATAACTGCTTGAAGAGAGCCAACATTCACACCGTGGAAGACCTTATCCGCAAGACGGAAGAAGAGATGCTGAAAGTGAGGAACCTCGGCAGGAAGTCCCTCGACGAGGTGATCTTAAAGCTGGAGCAATACGGTCTTTCGCTCGCAAAAAAGGAGGATTAAGAAAATGCCGGGCAAATTGGGCAGACCTACAAAGGAGAGACTTGCGATTTTGAGGAATCAGGCGTCCCAGCTCCTTTGGTACGGAAAAATCGAAACGACGGAGGCTCGCGCGAAGGAGCTCAAGTCCTACGTCGAGAAACTCATCACCAAGGCGGTGAACACCTACGACGACGTCGTGGAATATGAGACCGTCACGAAGGACAAGAAGGGCAAGGAAGTCAAGACGACGAACGTGAAGGACGGGCCGAAGAAGCTCGCCGCACGCCGCGCCATCATGGCGAAGACCTACGACCTGCAGGAGATCAAGCCCTTCGACGAGAAGAAGAGCGACTTCAAGAAGCGCACGGGCAAGGTGCAGCATCCCCTCATGGAGAAGCTGTTCAACGAGATCGCGCCCAAATACGCGCAGAGAAAGGAAGAAGTCGGCCAGGGCGGCGGTTACACGAGGATCTATCTCCTCGGCCAGCGCCGCGGCGACGGCGCAGAGACCGCCATCATCGAGCTGGTATAACTTCCGCGCCGAAAGGCAAGAACACAGCGCCCGAACGGGGAAACGCCCACGCGTTTCCCCGTTTTTTTACGCATTCTTTATCTTGAGATTCACTCACTCCGTCCTCGGCTCCGTTCGGAATGAGGGACATTTGCCCTCGCCCCTCGGGGGGCGTGGGGTGGGGGTGCGGGGGGGGCTG
>CANREU010000129.1 GCA_947629725.1 uncultured Clostridia bacterium | reverse complement strand
AATAGGGCGCGTGGACGGAGATTTCCACCCCCATGTCGCAAAAAGCGGTGCAAACCGACTTCGCTTTCGCCTCCGAAATGCGCACGCCGCGGCCGAAGGAATACTCGAAACAGTCGAGCCCGAGCCCCTTCACGAAGCCCGCCGCCTCCTCGGTGTGTTCATAGCCCGCGGCATAGAAACTCTCGCCGTTGCCGCTCGGTCCGAATTCGATCATCTTTCGTTCTCCCTCAATGTTTCAATGTCTTTTTCGAGCTGTTTTTTGAGTTCCTCCGCCGAGGAAAACGCCTCGATCCCGCGGAAAAATGCGGTGGGAAAGACGCGCACCGTCTCCCCGTAGAGGTCCCCCGAAAACCCGTCTAAATACGCCTCGAGCTTCCTCTCCTCCACGCGGAAGGTGGGGCGGGCGCCGATGTTGATGATGCAGGGGAAAGTCCCCTTCGGGGTCTCGCACAGCCCCCCGTAAACGCCGTCGGGCGGGAGGAGTTTTTCGGGGGCGACGGAGAGGTTGAGGGTGGGAAACCCGTAGGTGCGCCCCACCGCCCTGCCGTGCTCCACCCTCCCCTGCACGAAGTAACCGCCCGAAGCCCCCTCGCAGAGGCAGGCGTTGAGGCGGGAGAGCTCCCCCGCCGCGAGGTATTTTTTGCAGGCGGAGGCGGAAAATTTACGCGCCCGCCCGCTCTCCCCGGAGAGATATTTCACCGTTCGGTGGACGGTCACGGGGCAATGGAGGTACGTTTTCAGAAGTTCGGGCGTGCCGAGGGCGTCCTTCCCGAAGCGGAAGTCCTCCCCGCAGTGCGCCTCGCGCACGTCAAAAAGAGAGGAAAGGGTGCGGGCGAACGTCTCGGCGGGCATCTTGCGGAGCTCCCCCGCAAGGTCGAGTTCGGAGAGGACGGAGACCCCCGCGCGGGAAAAGATCTCCCTTCTCTCCTCCCGCGTAAAGAGCACCTTCCCCTTCCCGCCGAACACCGTCGTGAGGACAACGGGCAGCCCCGATCTCTGCGCGGCGGAAAGGAGCCGCCTGTGCCCGAGGTGGAGCCCGTCGAATCCGCCCAAAACGAGGGCGCAGGGCGAGGGATAGGGTGTGCCGAACGGGAGGGTCAGCATAGCTTTTTCAAGGGGCGAAGGACGCCCCCCTCCGCGCTGCCCGTGCCGTAAAATTCGCCGCCGCGGTAGATCTTATAGACGCCGTCCTCCCTGTCCGTGGGGATCGCCACGCCGTTATAGAAGCGCGCGTCCTCCACCGCGAGGACGGGGAAGGGCAGAACGCTGTCCGCCGGGATGAGAAACTCCTCCGCATTCTCGGGGGTGAGTTTTTCGAGGGGGACGGCGGTCTCCTCCGTAAACACCCCGCTCGCCGTCCGCCGCAAGAGGGTGACATACCCGAGCGTGCCGCAAGACGCCGCAAGGTCGCGGGCGAGGGAGCGGATGTAGGTGCCCCCGCCGCACACGATCTCAAACTCGAATTCGGAGGGAGATACCTGCCCCAAAAGGCGGAAGGAATACACCGCCGTCTTCTTTTCGGCGAGCTCGAACTCCTCCCCCCTGCGGGCGAGTTCATACCCCCTCCGCCCGTTCACGCAGCGGGCGCTGTATTTGGGGGGCACCTGCGCGATCTCCCCCGTAAAACGGGGAAGGGCGGAAAGGAGCTCCTCTTCCTTCGGGACGGGCCCCTCCCCGCGGGGTTCCCCCTCCGCGTCGAGGGTGTCCGTCGTCGCGCCGAAGAAGAAGCGGGCGCGGTAGGTCTTTCTCTTTTGCAGAAAATAGTCGAAGAGGCGGGTCGCATTGCCCACCCCCACGGGCAGCACGCCCGAGGCGAGCGGGTCGAGGGTGCCCATATGGCCGCAGGGCGACTTTGCGAGCCGCTTGATGCGGTTGACGACGTAAGCGGAGGTATCCCCCCGCCTCTTATCGATGTTGAAAAATCCCGCCCTCATGAGAGCCTCTGCTCCACGGCGTAGCGGAGCCTGTCCACCGCCTCTTCGAGGTCGCCGAAGAGGGTGCACCCCGCGGCGAGCACGTGGCCGCCGCCGCCGAACACCCCCGCGACCTCGTTCACGTTCACCTCCCCCTTCGAGCGGAAGGAGACCTTATACTGCCCCCTCTTCACCTCGAGGAGGCACACGCTCACCTCCACCGTGTCGACGGAGAGCCCGAAGTCCACGATCCCCTCCGTGGCGTGGGCGGGGACGCCGTATTTTTCGAGGGCGGAGAGGGGCACGAAGGCGACGGCGAGCCTGTCGCCGAGGAGATAGCGGAGTTTGGAGACGGTCTCCGCATAGAGCGCCGCCCTCCCCTTCGACTGCTTTTTCATCGCGTGGTACGCCGCCTGCGCCGCATCCCCGCCGAAGTCGGCCGCATACGCCGCCTCGCGGAAGGTATCGCCGTTCACGTCCCCGTGGGAGAAGTTCCCCGAATCCGTCACCATGCCGAGCATCAGGCAGTCGGCGAGCGTTTTATCGGGGGTGACCCCCAGAAGCCGCACGAGCTCGGCGATGTTCTCGCAGTTGCTCGCGCGCTCGCGCACGAAGTTATACTGCGCGTAGCGGGTGTTGGCGACGTGGTGGTCGATGTTCACGGTGGGGATCCGCTTTCTTATCCCCACAGCATAGCTGCTCTCGAGGAGCCCGAGGCGGGAGGGGTTGCTCGTGTCCACACAGATGAAGATCTCGGGGACGAAGGAGGGCGAGGTGCGCACCTCCTTCATGCAGGGGAGGTAGCCGAAACGGTCGGGAAGTTCCCCTTCGTTCAGTACCTCGCACCTCTTTCCGAGCATGGTAAGAGCGCGGCAAAGCGCCATGCCGCTGCCTACGGTGTCGCCGTCCGGCCGCATGTGCGTAAAGATCGCCGCGCTCTTCTTGGTTTTCAGGATCTCCGCGATTTCTCCGAGGGTATTCATCTGTCCTTGTTCAGCGACGCGAGCAGCTCGTCCATGTGCGCGCCGTATTCCATGCTCCTGTCGGGGAGGACGGTGAGTGCGGGCACCGTGCGCTGGCGCATCACCCGCGCGAGTTCACGGCGCAGGAAGGGGGCGGAATCGCACAAAATTTTTAGCGTTCTCGCCTCCTCCTCTTTGTCCTTTCCGTACACGCTCACGTAAATTTTCGCCGTCTTCAGATCGGGGGCGACGTCCGCCTCCGTCACGGAGACGATCCCCTTGAGTTCGGGTTCGCGGTTCTTGAGGGGGCCCGCGATGAGAGCGGAGATCTCCTGCCGGTATTCGCTGTTCAAACGGTCGGTCCGCTTCGTCATGCCTGTTTGATCTCCTCGATGAGGTAGCACTCGATGTAGTCGCCCACGCGGATCTCGTTGAATCCGTCGATCGCGCAGCCGCACTCGAGCCCTGCCGCGATCTCCTTCGCCTCGTCTTTATAGTGTTTGAGGGTCTTTACATTGCCCTCGACGATCATCACGTTGTCGCGGTAGATGCGGAGCTTGCCGCCGCGCACGAGTTTGCCCTCCGTGACGAGGCACCCCGCGACGAGCCCAACTCCCGTGACGTTGAAGGTCTGCCGCACCTCCGCCTTGCCCATGTAGATCTCCTGATATTTGGGGGAGAGCATGCCCTTGAGGGCGGCCTCCATGTCGTCGAGAAGTTCGTAGATGATGCGGTAGGTGCGCACCTCCACGCGGCTGCGCTCGGCGAGCGCCTTCGCCTTGCTGTCGGGACGGACGTTGAAGGCGATGACGGTCGCATTCGCGCTGTCGGCGAGGGAGATGTCGCTCTCGTTCACCGCGCCTGCCGCGGCGTGGACGATCTTCACCTTCACCTCGTCGTTCGAGAGCTTCTCGAGGGAGCCGCGGAGCGCCTCCACCGAGCCCTGCACATCTGCCTTCACGATGAGTTTGAGCTCCTTCGTCTCCCCCTCCGCGGCGTCGCCGAAGAGGTCTTCAAGACGCTGCTTCTTGGGCTCGCGGATGAGCTGCTCGCGCTCCTTGTTCTTGCGCTCCTCCTGCACCTTCTTCATGAGGGACGCCTCGACGGCGAAGATGGTGTCACCCGCGCCGGGGACGTCCTCGAGCCCGAGCACTTCCACTGCCGTGGAGGGACCCGCCTCCTTCACCGTTCTGCCCTTGTCGTCGATCATGGCGCGCACTCTGCCCATCGTCGTGCCCGAGATGAGATAGTCGCCCGTGCGGAGGGTGCCGTTCTGGACGAGCACGCTCGCGACGGGGCCCTTGCCCTTGTCGAGTTTCGCCTCGATGACGACCCCCTTCGCCTTCCTCTCGGGGTTGGCTTTGAGCTCCTGCATTTCCGCCTGCAGGTAGATGCTTTCGAGCAATTCGTCCACCCCTGCC
>CANREU010000128.1 GCA_947629725.1 uncultured Clostridia bacterium | reverse complement strand
CCCGCCGCCACGCCGCGGCTGTCCGAAAGGAAGAGGGAGGAGTAGTCGGCGAGCCCGAAGATGCCCTCGCCCGTCATCTCAAAGACGCCCACCTCCTGCACCGAGCCGAAGCGGTTCTTCACCGCCCTCAAAATCTTGAAGTTCTCCGTGCGCTCCCCCTCGAAATAGAGGACGGCGTCCACGACATGTTCGAGCACTTTGGGCCCCGCGAGGGTGCCCTCCTTCGTCACATGCCCCACGATGAAGAAGGTGATCCCGCGCGATTTTGCGATGCGCATGAGCCGCGAGGCGCACTCCCGCACCTGTGCGACGGAGCCCGCCGAGGAGGAGAGGGCGTCGGTATAAATTGCCTGAATACTGTCGACGACGACGTACTCCGCCTCGCAAATGCTCTCTTCCGCCGCCTCGAGGTTGGTCTCATTGAGAAGGAGGAGATTGTCCGAATCGAGCCCGAGGCGCTCGCAGCGGAGTTTCACCTGCGAACAGCTCTCCTCGGCGGAGAGGTATAAGACCCTGTGCTCTTTGGAGAGGTGCGCCGCGACCTGCGTCAGGAGGGTGGACTTGCCCACGCCGGGGTCGCCGCTCACGAGGACGAGGGAGCCCCGCACGATCCCGCCGCCCAAAACGACGTCGAGCTCGGAATTGCCCGAGGAGATCCGCTCGTACTTCTCATATTTTACTTGGGAGAGGGGGATGGCGCGGGAGGAGAGGGCGGGCCGCGCCTGCTTTTTTACGGGCTCGGGGGCGACCGTTTCCTCCACGAGGGTGTTGAATTTTCCGCAATCGGGGCACCGTCCCAGCCATTTGGGGGAAGAGTACCCGCACTCGTTGCAAACAAATTGTGTGGTTGCTTTGGGCATAGTTTTCCGTCCTTAATTCTTCATTCTCAATTTTTCATTTTCCATTCTCAATTCTTTTTCAGAAGCACCGTCGCATACGCAGTGATGCCTTTCCCCTCGCCAACGTAGCCGAGTTTTTCGTTGGTGCCCGCGGCGACGGCGGCCGCTTCGCACCCGAGCGCAGCCCGAAGATTTTCGCGCATCCGCTCGATGTAGGGGGCGAGGCGGGGGCGTTCGCAGAGAACGGAGACGCTCGCGTTTTTCACCGAAAATCCGACCCCATGTACCTTTTTTACGACTTCCGCGAGGAGCGCCATGCTGTCCGCGCCCGCATAGGCGGGGTCGGTATCGGGGAAGAAATGCCCGATGTCCTTTTCCCCGATCGCAGCAAGAAGGGCGTCCATGAGGGCGTGGACGGGGACGTCGCCGTCGCTGTGCGCTTCGATCGCGCGGTCGGAGGGGACCGTCACGCCGCAGAGCTTGATGTAGTTCAGATTAAGGCGCGCGATGCCCGCGTCGATCTCCTCCCCGTGGGCAAAGGCGTGGGTGTCCGTCCCGAAGCCCACCCGCTCGGCGGGGGCAAAGTCCTCGGGGTAGGTGAGCTTGCGGTTGGCGCGGTCGCCCGCGCACACGCGGGGCTTTTCCGCATACGCCGCATAGAGCCCGCTGTCGTCGGTGTAGAGGGGGAGGGTGCCCGCCTTTTTTGCCTTTTCATACGCGGCGCGGAGCTTGTCCGTCAAAAATCCCTGCGGGGTCTGCGCGAGGTAGCACAGTTTCCGGGGCGCCTGCGAGGAGATCTCGCCCCCGGGGGCGAGGAGCACGGTGTCCGAAGCGGGCACGGCGCACACGCCGCTGCCGTATTCCCTCACGCTCGCGATGCACCCGCGGATGATCTCGGCGGAGACATAGGGGCGCGCGGCGTCATGCACGAGCACCACGTCTCCCTTTGCCTCTTTGAGGGCGTTATACACGCTCTCCGCGCGGGTGTTCCCGCCCTCCGCCGTGCGGGCGGCGGGGTAGGGGGAGAGGAGGGGGAGGATGCGCTCTTCGTCCTCCTTGCGGCAGACGACGAGCATCTCGTCCGCATAGGGCGCGAAGGCGGAGAGGGAGCGGGAGAGGACGGGCAGCCCGTCTATCTCAAAAAAGATCTTGTTTTCGGGCAGGTGCGCCCGTTCGCCGCTGCCTGCGGCGCAGAGAATGAGTGTGACCATATGCTTTACGGCAGGATCTCATAGAGACTTGCCGCCTCCTCCTTCTTCACCGTTTCGCGGAGGCCGAGAACGCGGAATTTGAGGGACCCCGCGGCGAACGCGACCTCCACCTCGTCGCCCTGCTTCAGGCGGTAGGAGGGTTTGACCTCCTTGCCGTTCACCGAGATCTTCCCCGCCTCCGCCGCTTCGCGGGCCACGGTGCGGCGCTTCAGGATGCGGGAGACCTTCAAAAATTTATCGATACGCAAGTTTGTGCTCCTTTTTTCTTTTTTCGGATAGGGTTACGGTTTTCGGCCCCGCGGCTTCTCCTTGAGGAGAAGCTCCGCCGCTTGCGGCGGTGATGAGGTGTATGTAAGCGTTTCCGCCGTTCTTCGGCACCCTCAAGGGGAAGGCAAGGCTCGATCGCAAAAAGAGCGAAACGGACTTCGTACTTCGGGATCCTTCGCACGATGAACTTTTGCGTTTCTATTCATGCGGCATCGGCTCAGGATGACGCGGCGATCGGGGCATAGTGCGGGGCGCGCACCGTAAAACGCCGCTGCAATGCGGAAAATCACGGCAGAAAACCGTCGAAATTCGTCTTTTTCAGGCGAACCGAAAAAAAAGTTTTTTTCGGGGGGCAAAAGCGTTTGACATCTTGTGCATGCGGGACTATAATATCATACTGTATCATTTTGCTCTGAATGCGTTTCGGTGCCGTTTCGGGAATTTTCAAAACCCCGGCGAGCACCCCGCTTTCCCGAAACATTATAGCGCGTAAAAGCGATTTTGTAAAGGGGGGAGCCGCATTTTTTCGGACATTTCGATTTTTATCCGATGAAAAGATATACTCGGGTGGATCGCCAAATGATAACAACGAGAAAAAGGAGTTATTTGACGGATGAACTTACCCATTCAAAAGTACGGCAAGACGGAACGGAGAAAGTTCGGCAAGATCAACGAAGTGATCGACATCCCGAACCTCGTCGAGATCCAAAAAGACAGTTACGACGCCTTCATCAACGAGGGCATCGCGGACATCTTTGAGGACTTTTCTCCCATCACCGACTTCTCGGACCACTTCGAGCTCTACTTCCTCGATCATTCTTTCGGCCCCAACCCGAAGTACGACGAGAAGGAGTGCCGCAACCGCGACGCGACCTACGCCCTTCCCCTCAAGGTGAAGGTGCGCCTCGTGAACAAGGTGAAGGACGAGATCCTCGAGCAGGACGTCTTCATGGGGGATCTGCCCCTTATGACGGAGAACGGCTCCTTCATCATCAACGGCGCGGAGCGCGTCATCGTCTCCCAGCTCGTCCGTTCCCCCGGCGTGAACAACGACAAAGAGACGGATAAGACGGGCAAAAGCATTTACAACACGACGGTCATCCCCAACCGCGGGGCGTGGCTCGAATTCAAGCAGGACGCGCAGGGCGTTCTGTGGGTGAGCGTGGACAGGAAGCGCAAGAAGGACGAGGCGGACAACCCGCCCATCCGCTCGGAGTCGGACGGGCTCATCGCCCTCTACCGCCGTCTCCGCCCCGGCGAAGTGCCCACCGAGGATTCGGTGCGCCAGCACCTCAACATGCTCTTCTTCGATCCCCGCCGCTACGACGTGGTAAAAGTGGGGCGGTATAAGTTCAACAAAAAACTCAACCTTGCCTACCGTCTTCCCGGCTGCCGCCTCGCGGACGACATCTTCCATCCCGAGACGGGCGAGCTGCTCGCCTCCCGCGGGCAGACGGTGACGGAGGAGCAGGCGATCGCCATCCGCGACGCGGGGATCAACGAGGTCTGCATTCTCGTGAACGACCCCGAGCTCGGGGAGATCCGCCACAAGATGATCGCGAACAACACGGTCGATTTTGCCGCCCTCTCCGACAAGGATCCCAAGCTGTTCGGGCTCCTCAAGATGATCTACTATCCCAACTTCAAGTTCTCCCGCGAGCTCGCCGAGGCGTGCGCGGAGGCGGACGAAGAGGAGGTCGCGGAGCGCTATTGCGACCGTATCAACGCCGTCTACTATTTCCGCAACGAGACTGCGCCCGAGGCGGACGAGAAGCAGGAGGAGAAGAAGAGCCGCGAAAAGAGGCGTCTCACCCGTATCGCCTTCGTGAAGGCGTGCAAGCTCTTCCACGAGATCCTCGCCCGCACTCCCGCGGAAAACGATCCCGTAAGGCCCGTCGACCTTGAGGCGGAGAAGAGGATCGGCGGCATCCTCACGCCCGAGGAGAAGAAGCTCATCCGTCCCCTCGTCGAGAAACTCAACCACAAGTGCATCACCGTGGACGACGTGGTCGCTTCCGTCTCCACCAACCTCGACCTCTGCTACGGGATCGGCTCGATCGACGAGATCGACCACCTCGGCAACCGCCGCGTGCGTTCGG
>CANREU010000127.1 GCA_947629725.1 uncultured Clostridia bacterium | reverse complement strand
CTATTCGGGGGGCGGCGACGCCGAAAACCGCGCCCTTCTCCTCCGGAACCTCAAAGGCGAACAAAACCGCCGCGCCTATTTTTGCTGTGCGGTCGCTCTCGTCTTCCCCGAAGGACGGGAACTTTCCGCCGAGGGGCGCGCCTACGGCCAGATCCTCACCGAGGAGCGGGGGACGGGCGGCTTCGGCTACGACCGTCTCTTCCTCTCGGACGAGCTCGGCGTCTCCTTCGCGGAGGCGGGGGAGGAACAGAAGAACGCCGTCTCCCACAGGGGTCGGGCGCTCCGCGCGCTCGCAGAAAAGCTATGAAGACCTTCGTCGTCCTCTCCGATTCGCACGGCAGATACAAAAACGTGCAGAAAATTTCCCCCCTCTTTGCCGAAAACGACTATGTCGTCCACCTCGGCGACGGCTCTTCGGACATGCGTCCCTACGTCTCGCAGGCCCCCGATAAATTTTACGTATTAAAGGGCAACTGCGATTTTTCTTACGGGCAGGAGGAGTGCGTCATCGAAGAGGAGGGGGTCTCCGTTCTCTGCTGCCACGGCCACCGCTACGGCGTGAAGCGGGGGATAGGGGGGCTTGTTGCCCGCGCGAAGGAGCTCGGCTGCTCGGTCGCCCTCTACGGCCACACCCACCGTGCCGCCGTGAAGGAGGAGGACGGCGTTCTCTGCGTCAACCCGGGCGCTCTCGGGGACTACGCGGAGCCGAGCTATTGCTATCTCGTTCTGCACCGCGGCAAGGCGACGGCGACCGTCGTCCCCGTGCGGTAATTTGCGGGGAATTTTTCTCGCGGGGAATTTATCTCAAACAGTTGTAAAACGCAAAAAAGTGTGATAAGATAGAGGGCGTTAACCGCATAAAGGGGCTTTTATACAATGGAAAAAGGGAGCTTTTGGCGTAAATTCGGCATGGTGATGACGGCGTGGATCCTGCCCGTCCTCGCCTCGGGGATCGTGCGGGCATTCGGCATCTATATCTTCGTCTCGCCCAACCACTTCGCGCCGGGCGGCATCAACGGGCTCGCCGTCATGCTCGAATATGCCACCGATCAGGCAGGCCTCAAGATCAATTCGGGCTACTTCCTCATCGCGTTCAACGTGCCGCTCTTTTTCCTCGCCTTCTTTTGTCTCGGGAAGCGCGACGCCGTTCTCTCCACCGCCTCGATGGCACTCACTTCTGGGCTCCTCATCGCGTTCGACTATATCCCCGGATTCCCCGAATTCAGCGGGGCGGAGACGGGGGAGCCCGTCGTCTACGGCATCTACGGCGCGGTCGCGGGGGGCATCTTCCTCGGCGCGGCGCTCGCCATCATGCTGCGCGCGTGCAGTACGGCGGGGGGGACGGCGGTGCTCGCCTCCGTCGTCAACAAGAAGTGGAAGTTTTTGAGCGTGAGCTGGATGACCTCCGCCTTCGACGCGGTCGTCGTGTTCGCCTCGTTCTTCGTGTATTATAAAGGCGATGTGGGCTTTTCCGTCAATCTCGTGCCCGTCCTCGCCGCCCTCGTCTCCCTCTTTGTGACGAGCAAGACGTGCGACCTCATCCTCCACGGCTTTCAGGTCGCCTATAAGTTCGAGATCGTCACCAACCATCCCGAGGAGATCTCCGAGGAGATCATGCAGAAGACCCACCACGGCGTCACCCTCATGCACGCCACGGGCATGTACACCCATCAGGACAAGAGCCTGCTCGTCTGTATCATCCGCAAGCGGCAGGTCGCGGAGATCCAGCGCATCATCCGCAAATACCCCGATACGTTCGCCTTCTTCTCGGCGGCCTCGGAGGTGTACGGAAAATTCCTCAAATAACGGAGCATACTTTTGCTATGGAAAAGATTTGGGACGCGGCGGTGGTCGGCGGCGGGATCGCGGGCTACACCGCCGCTCTTACATTGAAGAACTTCGGCGTGGAAACGCTCTGGCTGGGGGAGCCCTTTGCGGTCGTCCGCCTCGCGGAAGACGTGCGCAACTTCCCCTCCTTTTCGGGGAGCGGGGAGGAATTCCGCGCCGCCCTTCTCCGCCAAAAAGATGACATGGGGGTGGAAAATCTGCCTGTCCGCGTCGACGGGGTCTATGCGCAGAGGGATACGTTTTTGCTCTCCGCGGCAAAAGAAACGCATCTTTCGCGCGCCGTGATCCTCGCGACGGGCGTCGTGCGGGGCGGGGCGCTCGAGGGGGCGGAAGCCTTCCTCGGGCGGGGGGTGAGCTATTGCGCCGTGTGCGACGGCGCCCTCTGTCGCGGCAAGAAGATCGCCGCCGTCCTCAATTCGCCGCGCTTTGCGGAGGAGGCGGAATACCTCGCGGGGTTCGCCTCCGAGGTGCACGCGTTCTGCAAAGAGAGCTGCTCCTTCCGCGCGCCCAACATCGTCTTCCACTCCGAAAAGCCCCTCGCGGTCACGGGGGAGGGGCGGGCAGAGAAGCTCGTCACGGAAAAGGGGGAGCTCCCCGTCTCGGCGGTCTTCCTCCTGCAGGACGCTCTTCCGCCCTCCGCGCTCTGCGGCGGCCTCAAAACGGAGGGGGCGCACGTCTCGGTAGAGAGGGACTGCTCCACCAACCTCCGCGGGCTGTTTGCGGCGGGGGACGTTACGGGCACGCCCTACCAATTTGCGAAGGCGGCGGGGGAGGGGCTCGTCGCGGCGTACTCCTTGCGGGACTATCTCCGCTCCGTAAAACGTTGATTTTACAAAGATTTTCGCCCTTTCGCGCAAATTCCGCTTGTATTACGGGCGGAATTTGTGTATAATAACAATAACGGAGGCGCGGTATGACCCTCGAAGAGTTGCAATCGGCGCTTTGGCGCGAGAAGAGTGAAGAGGAAGAGATCTGCGGCTACGATCTCTGCGGCAGCTACGGCCGCTGCGATTTTTGCGACCGCGGCGAAGACCTGTCCTGCGCCCGTGCATACTTGAAGCTCCTCCGCTCGCCCGAGGCTTCCGTCCCCGCATGGAAGCTCCCCGAACCGGACGTCAGGTGGGAAGACCCCGCCCCGCCCGCCGAAGCGGAGCCCGCCGAAGTTGCGGAAGCGCCCGCCGAGCCCATCGTACTCACAGAAGAACCCGCCGTATCCGCGGAAGAACCCGCCGAGCCCGAGCCCGCGCCCGCCGAGGCGCGGAAGAAGGTGTTGAAGCGGGGGGAGAGGGGAGCCGTGCGGCTCGCCGTCTTCCGAAGAAAGTAAAAAGAGTAGGTCCCGTCCCCAAAGAGAGGGCGGGGAAGGAGATATTTTTTTACATGGACAGTACCCATATAGGGCTGTTGGTCGCTTTGCTTGTGCTCATCGTCTTGTCGGGCTTTTTCAGCGCGACGGAGACGGCGTACACGAGTTTCAGCACTCTCCGGATGCGTCGCTACGCCGTAAAAAAGCGTTCGGCGCGTCTTGTGTTAAAGATGAGCGAGAACTACAACAAGGTCTTAACGACCCTCCTCATCGGCAACAACGTCGTCAACATCGCGGCGACGACGATCGCCACCGTCCTCTGCATCCACCTCTGGGGGGAGGACCTCGGCTCCACCCTCTCGACGGTGCTCCTCACCGTCGTCATCCTCATCTTCGGGGAGATCACCCCCAAGACGCTCGCAAAGGAAATGCCCGAGGCGGCGGCGCGGCTTGCGGCATATCCGCTCTATGCGCTCTACATCTTACTCACGCCCGTCTCCTTTATCTTCGACCTCTGGAAGAAACTCATCTTCCTCCTGTTCGGCCTCAACAAAAAGAAGAAGAAATACACCGAGGAAGAGTTCAAGATGCTCGTCACCGACGTCCGCGAGGAGGGGGTACTCAACGACACCGAGCACGACATCATCACGCGCACCCTCCGCTACGACGAGCTCCATGTCGGCTCCTGCATGATCCCGCTCGACCGCACCGTCATGTGCGAAGTGCGCGACAATGCGGGGCTCGTCTATAAAATTTTCCGCGAGACGAATTTTTCGCGCGTGCCCGTCTACAAGGGGAGCAAGCAGAACATCATCGGCGTTTTATACCGCGCCGATTTCTACGAGAACATGCTCGCGGGAAGGACCAACTTCGAGAACATCGTGCGCCCCGTCTCCTTTACGACGGCGGACGTGAAGATCTCCGACCTCATGAAGCGGATGCAGTCGAGCCGCGAGCACATCATGATCGTGGGGGCGGAGGGGAACGCCCTCGGGCTCATCACCCGGGAGGACATCATCGAGGAGCTCTTGGGGGACGTGGACGACAAATACGACTTAACGCCCGTCACCTCGCCCCTGCAGCCCTTTATCCCCGAGCCCGAACAGCCCGAAACGGTGGACGAAACGGAGGAGTAGAATTATTTCGCACAAAATCTTTTTCTGCGAAAAATCTTTTGCGCGAGGAAAGTTACTCTTGCGGGAAATGAGCTAACTCTCTCATTCGCTTGCACGGGCAATAAGCGCGAAGGGTCGCGCAAATTGGGTGCGCTGCCGCAGGGGAACCCTGCTCCGCG
>CANREU010000126.1 GCA_947629725.1 uncultured Clostridia bacterium | reverse complement strand
TCCGCGGGAAAATCGTACCCCTCCTCCGCAAAATGGGCGTGAATGTCGATCATCGCACGGTCGCCCCGCTCTCCGTTTCCCTTTCGGGGGAGACGAGGGAGAGGGACTTGCCGTCGTCCGCGCAGAGGAGCATCCCCTCCGAGAGGACGCCGCAGAGGGTGACGGGCTTGAGGTTCGTAACGACGACGACTTTCTTGCCGACAAGCTCCTCGGGCGCGTAGTACTGCGCGATGCCCGAGACGACGGAGCGCGTTTCATTCCCGATCTTCACCGTCTCGTGCAGGAGTTTTTTCGCCTTCGGGACCCGCTCGCAGGCGACGATCTCCCCCACTTTGAGTTCGACTTTGGAGAAGTCGTCGATGGAGATGGGAGCGCTTGCATGCGGGGCGGCGTGCGGAGAATCCGAGGGGCGGACCCCCTCCCCTACCCCTCCCCCTGACGCAGGGGGAGGGCAAGAAGCGGAGGCGGGAGCGGAGGGGGTGTGGGAACGCACGAGCTTTTCCACTTCCTCAAGCTCCTTCTTTACGTCGATACGGGGGAAAAGCGGAGGCAGTTTCACCACCGCCGCGCCCTCGCGGAGCACGCCGAAGGAGAGCTCGGAAAGGCCCGCGTCTTCCCCGCACGAAAAGCTCTTCAGAATGAGCGCGGGGGCCCTTGTAAGGAAGGGCTTCAAGAGGATCGCCGCCATGCGGCACACCTCGGCGAGGTTATAGAGGACGGCACCGAGCCGCGCTTTTTCAGAGGGGTCGCGCGCGAGCAGCCACGGGGTCGTCTCGTCGATATACTTGTTCGCCCGCCCCACGAGGGCGAAGATCGCCTCGAGCGCTTCGGGCGCGTTGAGTCTGTCCATAGCGGACTTCACCTTTGCATACGTCCCCTCCGCAAGGGAGATGAGTTCGCCGTCCGTCCCCTCCTCCTCTCCGCGCGCGGGCAGGGCGCCGAAGTATTGCACGATCATCGCCGTCGTGCGGGAGACGAGGTTCCCGAGATCGTTCGCAAGATCGGCATTGATACGGCTTAAGAAGCGCTCCGTCGTAAATTCCCCGTCGCTGCCGAAGGGGATCTCGCGGAGAAGATAGTAGCGCACCGCATCCGCGCCGTAGCGCTTCACGAGCTCGTAGGGGTCGGTGAGTTCGGGGCGGGTGTTTTCTTTGGACTTGCTGAGTTTGTCCCCGCCGATGAGGAGCCACCCGTGCCCGTAGACCTGTTTAGGGACGGGCTCGCCGAGCGCCATTAAAATGGCGGGCCAGATGATGGCGTGGAAGCGCACGATCTCCTTGCCCACCATGTGGAGGTCGGCGGGCCAGAATTTGCGGTACAGGTCGTCCTTTTCGGCGCTATAGCCGAGGGCGGTGATGTAGTTGGAGAGGGCGTCGATCCACACATAGGCGGTGTGCTTTGGATCGAAGGGAAGGGGCACCCCCCACTTCACCGTCGTGCGGGAGACGCAAAGGTCGGTGAGCCCCGCCTTCAGGAAGTTGTTCACCATCTCGTTGACGCGGGATTTGGGCTGCAAAAATTCGGGGTCGTCCTCGTAGAGTTTCAGAATACGGGGGGCGTATTTGGAGAGACGGAAGAAGTAGCTCTCCTCCTTTTGGAGGGTGACTTCCCGCCCGCAATCGGGGCACTTGCCCCCCTTCAGCTGTCCCTCCGTCCAAAACGCCTCGCAGGGCGTGCAGTAGTAGCCGCTGTACTCCGCCTTGTAGATGTCCCCGCTCTCGTAGAGCTTTTGATAGATGTTCTGCACGGCCTTCACGTGGTCGTCGTCCGTCGTGCGGATGAAGCGGTCGTAGCCGATGTCGAGGAGCCGCCACATGTCCTTGAGTTCGGAGACGAGCGGATCGACGAATTCTTTGGGGAGACCCCCCGCTTTGCCGCCTCTTTTTCCACCTTCTGGCCGTGTTCGTCCGTCCCCGTAAGGAAAAAGACCTCCTCGCCCATGAGTTTGTGGAAGCGGGCGAGAGCGTCGCAAATGACCGTCGTGTAACAGTGCCCGATATGCCAATTGCCGCTCGGGTAGTAAATGGGGGTCGTGATATAGTATTTCTTTGCCATATGGTACCTCGTTTGTTCTATTATAGCGCAAGCAAACGCAAAAGTAAAATCTTTTTGAAGAGAACCGCTTGCAAAATTCCCTCCGCCGTGGTAGAATAAAATTGCGTCGCAATTTCATACTTAAGTCATACGATACAACGGCATCGGTGTATCCTTTTTCCGTATGACTTGGGAAATTGTGACGCAAACAATTCGGGGATACTCGAAGCGGGCGCCTCGGATTGGGGCGTCCTTAATTTTTGCCCGCAAAAAGGAGAAGAGAATGAAAAAGAAGTTGTGGCTTGTTTTGCTTGCGCTCGTAAGCGCATTGTGCCTCTGCTTTGGGCTCGCCGCGTGCGGAGAGAAGCCGGCGAAGCCGACGAAGCCCTCGGAGGGCTCTGAAACGAAGCATACGTTCACGGCGGATAACGTCTGCTCGGACTGCGGCGAAAAATGGGCGTACACCGACGGGCTCGAATATGAACTCGACGGAGACGCCTACACCGTGACGGGGATCGGCACGGCGAGCGGGGACATTGTCATCCCCTACGGGCACGAGGGGAAATTCGTGACAAAGATCGCCGACGAAGCATTCAAGGGCAGCGAAGCCATCACGGGTATTTACATTCCCGAAAAGATCGTCTCGGTCGGCAGAGTTGCCTTTGCGGAATGCCCCAACTTGATAAGTGCAACGTGGGACGCCGCGGACTGCGCAAAGGCGGGGGTCACTATGGATGAAGCGATGAACTTACCCCCGGAAGCAAATCCGGAGGACTATATGGTTTTTGCAAACACGGGATTGAAAGCGCTTACGATCGGCGGGCATGTGAAGTCGATCCCTGTTCTCGTGTTTGCATATTGCTCCGAAATCAAAACCGTTGTGATCCCCGACGGCGTAACTTCGATCGGCGCCGGCGCATTTTCAAACTGCGAACTCCTTGAAAGTGTTACGATCGGAAAGGGGGTGACTTTCATAGATCAGACACCGTTTGCCGCATGCAACAATCTCACTAATATACAATGGAATGCCGAAAACTGCGCGACGATCGACTTCGAGCAATACGAGCATGCGTATGTATTCGAGCTTTGCTATAATCTCAAAACGGTAGTGTTTGGCGACAGCGTGAAGACTATACCGGCTTCTTTGTTTTACGAATGCGACTCTCTTGAGAGCGTAACGATCGGGAAAAACGTAACGAAAATCGGAGAGGACGCGTTTTATTCGTGTGGTGGGATCAACGCCGTACACATCACCGACCTTGCGGCATGGTGCAGGATCGAATTTGCCAATGAAGATGCCTCCCCTACCGGTTATGGAGACTGTCTCCTTTATTTGGGAGAGGAGGAAATCAAAGAGCTTATCATTCCGTCGGAGATCACGGAAATCAAAAACTATGCGTTTATGAATTTCTATGAACTTACGAGCGTTGTCATCCCCGACAGCGTGACCTCGATTGGGGAGGATGCGTTCGATGGTTGTAGCGGGCTTACAAGCATTGCCATTCCCGACAGCGTGACCTCGATTGGAGATGGGGCGTTTCGTTGGTGCGACGGACTTGAAAGCATTACGGTGGACGAAGGAAACCCGAATTATAGTAGTCAAGACGGAATTTTATACGACAAGAAAAAAACTGAGATTGTCCATGTCCCCAAAGCAATCAAAGGCAACTTAACCATTCCCGTCGGCGTGACTTCGCTTGGGCGCGGCGTGTTCAGCAATCACAAAGAACTGACGGGCATTGAAATTCCCGACGGTGTGACTTCGATCGATGAGCATACATTTGCGGGATGCACCAAATTGAAAAATGTCACCATCCCCGATAGCATGAACTCGATTGGAGAATTCGCATTCGCCGATTGTAGTGCTTTGACAAGCATTGAGATTCCCAATGGCGTACTCTCGATCGGGGCCGGAGCGTTCAGCAATTGCAGCGGACTTTCGAGTGTAGCGATCCCAGACGGCGTGACTTCGATCGAGCATGATACATTCTATGGCTGCAGCGAGCTTACAAACGTAACGATCCCCGCAAGTGTGACCTCGATCGAAGAGTTTGCATTTTACAATTGTAGCAGCCTAACGAACATTCAATTTGAAGGCACAGTGGAAAATTGGCAGGCAATTCAAATAGAGCAATCTGGACACTCTTGGCAGCCAACTTGGAATATGAATACGGGTGACTACACCATCACCTGCACGGACGGCAAAATTGCAAAAAACGGAACTGTAACGATGAACTGACAAAAAAATTTCCTGCGCCCCGCGGCGAATGCCGCGGGGCGCTTGCGTGACGGGGGGCTTTTCTCGGCTCCCCCTTCTTTTCGCGTCATTCTGAACGAAGTGAAGGCGAAGTACGAAGTCCACCCCTCACCCTACCCTCCCCCTCATGTATAAGGGGGGAGGCAAGAATGGGCTGGGTTGGAGTACTTCAGCACAAGGCACGCCTGCGGCACCTTCAAAGGGGGCAGGTCTTGCTCCCCCCACCCTACCCTCCCCCCTCAAACGAGGGAGGAGGTGACGAGCCGTAAGTCGGGGCGCGCAG
>CANREU010000125.1 GCA_947629725.1 uncultured Clostridia bacterium | reverse complement strand
AAAAGGTGGGAGTGGGAGCCGTCATCTTCGGTGCGCTCTACAACAATAAGATCAAGGACATCGTCTTTTCCTACGACAGGGCCCTCAATTTCGACGGCGAGACGAGCGTGTATGTGCAATACACCTGCGCCCGCTGCGCCTCCGTCCTCGAAAAACTCAAGGGACTTCCGGTGGGGGACGCGGGCAAGGTGCAGCCGAACGCGGAGGAGTTCGCCCTCGTAAAGGCGATCGCCGACTTTCCCGAGACTGTCCGCTCCGCCGCGGAGAGCTACGAGCCGAGCGTCGTCGCCCGCTGGTGCGTGGATACGGCGCAGAAATTCAATAAATTCTACATCGCCTGCCCCGTCGCACAGGCGGAGACGGAGGACCTTCGCGCCTTCCGCGCCGAACTCACCCGCGCCGCCCTCCTCGCGATGAAAAACGGCATGGGGCTCCTCGGGATCGGCGTCCCCGAAAAGATGTGATGAAGGCGGTCTTTTTCGATTTGGACGGCACCTTGCTCGACACGGTGCCCGAGATACGGCGTACCCTCAACGAGACCCTCGCGCGCTTCTCCCTTCCTCCCGTCTCCCCCGAGGAGGCGAGGCGGTTCGTGGGGAACGGGGCGAAAAAGCTCGTCGAGCGGGCGACCCCCGAAGGCGCTCCGCGGGAGGAGATCCTCGCCGATTTCCGCGCCCGCTATGCCGAAAGCGACAACTCCGCCACCCGCCCGTATCACGGGGCACGGGAGTGCCTTTCCCGCCTCAAAGAGCGGGGGTATCTGCTCGCGGTCGTCACCAATAAGCCGCAGGAGGCGACGGGCAAGACCCTCTCCGCCTTCTTCCCCGCGGGCACGTTCGACTTCGTCGGCGGGGACGACGGCAGCTTTCCCGTAAAGCCCGATCCCTCCCTCACCCGCTATGCGGCCCTTTCTCTCCGCGTTCCCTTAAAGGAGTGCGCCTTTGTGGGGGACGGCGAGACGGACATCCTCACGGCGGTGCGTGCGGGGATGCGGCCGGTCGCTGCCCTTTGGGGGTACCGCTCGCGGGAAGAGCTTGCGGCGGCGGGGGCGGCGGAATTTGCGGAGGACTTCCCTTCGCTCGAAAAAATCCTCATGAATTTTTGAAAAACCGTTGAAAATCGGAAAGGTGTGTGGTATAATTCCAAGCAGAAATTTACGGAGGTAGTCATATGAAAAGATGCGCAATTTGCGGCGAGATCGTCGAGGACGACGCCACCGAGTGCCCCGTCTGCCACGCGAAGAAATTCGTGCCCGTAGAGGAGGCGAAGTTCGCCTGCGAACACCACGTCGGCGACGGCAAGGTGGAGGACAAGGAGGTCACGGACGGCCTTCACGCCAACTTCACGGGCGAATGCACCGAGGTCGGCATGTACCTTGCGATGGCGCGGGTCGCCGAGCGGGAGGGGTATCCCGAGATCGCCGAGGCATACAAGCGCTACGCCTATGAGGAGGCGGAGCACGCGGCGAAGTTCGCGGAACTTTTGGGCGAGGTCGTCACCGACAGCACCAAGAAGAATTTGGAGCTCCGCGCGGCGGCGGAGGCGGGCGCCTGCGAGGGCAAACTGAAGCTCGCCAAGCGCGCGAAGGAACTCGGCTACGACGCCATTCACGATACCGTCCACGAGATGGCGAAGGACGAAGCGCGCCACGGCGCGGGCTTCAAGGGCCTCTTGAAGCGCTATTTCAACTGAATTTTCAAAGAGAAGGAAGGCGCGCCGCAACTGCGGCGCGCCTTCTTTTTCCGGACGTTTTCCTGCACTTCTTATGCCGAGGCTCCATAGGAGCTAACCCCTCATACCGAACAGGTCCTATCACGTCATTCCGAACGGGTCCTACTACGTCATTCCGAACGGACGTGAGGAATCTCGTTCTTTGAGATTTCTCCTCCCTACGGTCGTCGAAATGACGTAAGGAGTGCGGCTCCGTTACTTCGTGCGCCGCTACGCGTCGGGCGGAATGAGGGAGAAACTTGCCCTCGCCCTCCTTTGGGGGGCGAGGGGCGGGGGTGCGGGGAGCAAGCCCTGCCCCCTCCGGCCAACCATTCTTGCTTCCCCCTTTTGGGGCGCCGCAGGCGTGCCTTGCGCTGAAGTACTTCGACCCACCATTCTTGCTTCCCCCTTTGGGGGAAGTACCCCGAAGGGGGGATAGGGGTTTGCAGCCAAGTCCGAACCCCCTCACTTCCGTATAAATGCGGAAGAGCTCCCCCAAGAGGGGGAGCCGAGAAAAGGGCGTGAGAAAATCTTCTCCGAGGATCTTTTTCGTCTTTCAAGGCAGTCGCCAGTCGATGGGACCGATCCCGTGGGCGGCGAGGTATTCATTCGTCTTGGAGTAGTGGCGGCAGCCGAAGAACCCGTTATACGCCGAGAGGGGAGAGGGGTGGGCGCACTCCAAAACGAGGTGTTTGCGCCCGTCGATGAGCGGCTTCTTGCGCCGCGCGTTGCCGCCCCAAAGGAGGAACACAAGGTGCTCCTTCCGTTCGCTCAAGATCGAGATGACGCTGTCCGTAAACCAGCTCCAGCCGCAGTTTGCGTGGCTGTTCGCCTGATGTTCGCGCACGGAGAGGGAGGTGTTGAGAAGGAGCACGCCCTCCTTCGCCCACTTCGTGAGGTTCCCCGAGCGCGGCGGGGGGAAACCCAGGTCATCCCGTAATTCTTTCAGCATATTTTCGAGAGACGGCGGTTTGGGCACCCCCTCCTTCACCGAAAAGCACAGCCCGTGCGCCTGACCGGGTTCGTGGTAGGGGTCCTGCCCGAGGAGGACCGCCTTCACCTTCGCAAACGGGGTGTAGCGGAAGCAGTTGTAGAGGTCGTACATGTCGGGATAGACGACGCAGTGCGAGTACTCATACTTCAGGAACTCCCGTATTTTGAGATAGCGTTCGTCCGCAAAGAGGGGGGCGAGCACGCCGTTCCAATCGCCGAGGTCGATCATATGCTCTCCAGAATGCCGAGATAGGCGGAGAGCTCTCTCTTTGCGCCCTCCATGTCGTGTTCGAGGTAGTTTCCGCACTCCTTGCGGGTGGCGCCGGGGATCTCTTCGAGGGCGAGCGCCGCTCTTATCCCCTCCTCGATGAGCTCCTTCCCCTCGCCGTAACTTCTTCGGAGGGTGAGAAGGTAGAATCCCGTGCGGCAGCCCATCGGCCCGAAGTAGACGATGTCGTCCCCCCCTAAATCGCGCAGGGTGGTGGCTAAAAGGTGCTCCACGGTGTGCAGCGCGGCGGGCGAAATGTAGTCCCCCGCGTTGGGCTTTTTGAAGCGCAGATCGAAGGTCGTGATCTGGTTTACGTCCGTGCGGGCATGGAGCCCGACGGCGAGCTTGTCGTGGTCTTTTTCAAAGGACGGGATCTTTTTCATAGGCTCTCCAAAATGTCTTTGAGACGGGATTTGAGTCCGAGAAGGGCGAATTTGCAATTTTTACGGAACTGCTCGGTCGTCGAGCCGGAACCGTACACGTCGGAGATGGCCTTCACCGAGACGAAGGGCACGCCTGCATACTTGCACACCTGCGCAATGGCGGCGCCCTCCATGTCCCGCACGTCGCAGCCGAGGCGGAGGAGAAGGGCATGGTCGGCGGGGGAATCGTCGAACCTGTCCCCCGTGCCGAGCGCGCGGCGGCGGTAGGGGAGAGCCGGGAGTTCGAGGGGCAGGAAATTCTCCGCTTCGCCGGGAAGGGTGCCCACTTCCTTGCCCGAGAGCTCGCGGAGGTCGAAGTCGTACTGTACCGCCTTTTCGATGAGGTACACTTCGCCCACTGCGGTCGTTTCGGGTGTTAAGCCTCCCGCCACGCCGAAGTTCAGAACGATGTCCGCGCCCGCGGAGATCGCTGCGCACGCGCCCGCGGCGGCATTGATCTTTCCCTCCGCCGAGAGAACGAGGGCAACTTCTTTGCCGAACGCCTTCCCGATGTAGACGGGTTTTCCGAACAGTGTTTTGGTGTTTTCGATGTCCATCTGGCCGAGGAGGATCTCCGCCTCGCTGTCCATCGCAATGACGCAGCCGATCATAGTGTTCTCCTTGTGTATGAGATCCCTCGCTCCGCTCGGGATGACGTATAGGGGCACGCGCCCTCGCACGTCATTTCGAGGCGCAGCCGAGAAATCTCTTCTATTGTAACAACTTTTCGGAAAAAAAGCAAGAGCGGAATACTTCTTTTTCTTCTCGTCCATAAAGTTGACCGAAGGAGGATCAGATGAATCCGTTTGATTTGAAGCCGCAAAAGGCAGACAAGGTTTTTACTTCGTGGAAGAATGTGCTCGTCAAGCCCTACGACAAGAACGCCGTCGACCCCTACACCCGCCTGCGGGTCATCCTTATGTCGGGCACGGAGTTCGAGAGCGTGCGCTTTTCCAACGCGTTCACGCGGCACTGCGCCAACAATGATGTGAGACGGCGGCTCGCCGTCATGCGGAGAGGGGAGCAGATCCAGCAGAAGCGGGTCGCCTCCCTGAAGCCCGCGAACGAGAGCATCTTGGAGCACACGATCGGCTACGAGCAGCTCGCCGTCGATCTCACCGCCAATCTTGCCGTCACCGAGAAGAACAGCTATGTGAAGAGGCAGCTCGATTTCGCCCTCCTCGAGGA
>CANREU010000124.1 GCA_947629725.1 uncultured Clostridia bacterium | reverse complement strand
ATTTGTGCATAACTGTTCCTCCGTAAGATTTTTCGCGGGCAAAAGATCCGCTCGGGCTTCGCCCTCGGGATGACAGGAGGGGACCCCTTGCCCTCGGGATGACGGGGGACCCCTTCGCCCTCGGGATGACAGGGTTGCGCCCTCGGGATGAGGGAGAGCCGTAAAAAAATAAGGACGCCCGACAATATCGGGCGCCCGCTTCGAGTATCCCGTATTGTCTGCGTCACAATTCCCTTATCGTAAGGAAAAAGGATACACCGATGCCGCTGTATCTTACGATAAGAGTATTGAATTGTGACGCAAGACTATTCTACCATAGCGGGCGGAATTTTGCAAGCCCCTGTTGCAAATTTTTTGCGGCGGGCGGACGAAAGGGGAGAAATCGCGCGAGCCGCGCTTGCTTTTTCGGGCGGGATATGCTATACTTGCGGCATGGAGCTCTTCGACGCGGAAAAATACAGAGGCAAGCGGGTGTGCGTGGCGCTTTCGGGCGGCGTGGATTCGGTGTGCCTTCTGCATGCGTTCAAAGAGCAAGCGTCAAAATACCGCATCGTCCTCTCCGCTCTCCACATCGAGCACGGCATCCGAGGAGAGGAGGGCGTGCGCGACATGGAGTTCTGCAAACGTCTCTGCAAGGAGTGGGGGGTCCCTCTCACCGTGCGGCGGGAAGACGTGCCGAAGCTCGTAAAAGAGCATGGGGGCAATCTCGAAAACGTCGCCCGAAGCGTGCGCTACGGGGCGTTTCACGCCCTTCTCGAAGAGGGGGGAGCCGACCTTGTGGCGACCGCCCACCATGCGGACGACGTCGCGGAGACGATCCTCTTCCGTCTCGCCCGCGGGACGGGGGTCTCGGGCATGAAGGCGATCACGGAGTACGGCGGCATCGTGCGCCCTCTTCTTTCCTGCACGCGCGCCGAGATCGAGGGGTACGCAAGCGAAAAAAACCTACCCCATGTCGACGATTCGACGAACGGGGACGAAAATTACACCCGCAATTATATCCGCAAAACGGTGCTTCCCGCCTTTGAAAAGGTCCACAAAAACGCCTCAAAGCACCTCGTGGAATTTGCCGCCCTCGCGGCGGAGGAGGACGGCTTTCTGCAACAGCTTGCCGAGGACGCCACCGTCCGCATGCTGGATGAGGAGTGGGTGCCCGTCGATCTTCCCGATGTTCTCTTCAACCGCGCCTGTCTTTCTTGTATGCGGCAGACCGCGCAGTATGGCTACACGCGCGCCAACCTCGGGGAGATCGCCAAATTGAGAACGGCGCAGAGTGGGAAGCGGGTCATGCTCCCCGTCTCCGGTGTCCCGTGGCAACGGATCGCCATCCGCGAGGGGAAATACATCGTGTTTTATTGGGACTTCCAAGAGGAGGCTCCCGAGATCCCCTTTGCACCGCAGGAGGGTCTCTATACCAAACCCGCCGTATTCTCCGTGCGAGAGGGAGCGGCTTGCGGCCTCGAAGGGGGCGGCTCCAAGCGCGTCCTCGCCGTCGATTTAGATGCTTTCCCCGAGGGCTGCGTGGTGCGCACGAGAAGGGAGGGGGACGTCTTCACCCCATACCGTGCCCCGAAAAAGTCCCTGAAAAAATTTTTGACCGACCGCAAAATTTCGGCGCGCCTCGGGAGAAAGCTCCCCGTCATCGCAAAGGGGAACGAGGTGTACGCCGTCGTGGGCGTGGAGATCGCCGACGCCGTGAAGGTGACGGAGAAGACGGTGCGGCGGGGCGTCATCCTGTAAAAACCGTTCCGAGGGAACGAGAAAATACGGAGGAAACACTTATGCACAAGGACTGTGAAAGGATCTTGCTCACCGAGGAACAGCTGCGCTCGCGGGTGACGGAGATCGCGCTCGACGTGGACCAAAGGTATGCGGGCAAAAGGCCCCTCGTGGTGGGGATCTTAAAGGGGAGCATCATCTTCTATGCGGACTTCATCCGCCACCTCTCCTGTCCCGTGGAGCTCGATTTTATGGCGGTCTCCTCCTACGGGAGCGGAGCGGTCTCCTCGGGAAAGCTCCGCATTAGGAAAGACCTCGATAAGGACGTGAAGGGGCGGGACGTCATCGTTGTCGAGGACATCATCGACAGCGGCTTCACCCTCGCAAATCTGAAGGCGCTCCTCTTGGAGCGGGGGGCGAGTTCGGTGATGATCGTCACCCTTCTCAACAAGAAGGCGAGACGGGAATACGACATTGCGCCCGACTACAACGGCTTCGACATCGAGGATGAGTTCGTGGTGGGTTACGGGCTCGACTACGCCGAACAGTATCGCAATCTGCCCTACATCGGCATTCTGAAACGGAGCGTCTACTGCAAATAAAAAAGAGGGCTTCCCGCGGGGGAAGCCCTTTCCTTGTCCTTATCTTTACACGTTTGAGAAGGTCGCACCCGTGAGGGTGTATTTGAGGGTGCAGAGCCCGTAGATGGCGGTCTGTTCGGCGTAGAGGAGCACGTTGCGGTACTCGTTGGCGTATTCGTCCGTCGTCCGCGCGTATTCGAGCGTCAGAGGATAGCCCGCATTGGAGCCGCTGTAAGCGATCTCCACCGCCGCGACGTCGAGCTCATGTTCCGCCTTCTCCGCGTCGCCGATCGCAAAGGTGCGCTTCACGCCCTCCGTCACGGATTTTGCCGTGAGCCCCACGTTGATCTGCTTGCGCCGCGCGAAGTCCACGGTGCGGAAGCTCGCGTCCGTCCCGAGGTCGAGCCCGCGGAGGGCGAAGAGGATCTCCTCGTTGTCGAAGAAAGAGGAGGAGCCGCTGAGTTTGATCTCTTTCTCGAAGTCGGTGATGGCGGGGTCGGCATAGTCGAGGGTGAGGACTGCGCGGTTGAACTCGTCGTTATAGTCGACTTTCTGCGTGTATTCATACTCCCGATAGGCGTTCGCGATGTCGTCCGCATTGACGACGGGCAGGGTGTCCTTCACATATTTCTCACCGGCGACGGGGCGGAGGCTGTTTTCCACGCCGCGGAACCACACCTTCGATTCGATGAGTTTGCGGAATTCGTGCGTCTTGCCGTTGAGCTCGAAGACGCCCGCAAGGTCGGTCGTCGCCGTGAGGGAATAGACGAGCTCCGTCTGCCCGCCGACCGTCTTGCTCTCGGTGCCGAGCACGGTCGTGTAGGTGCCGTTGTAGGAAGTTTTGAGGTCGTAAGTGCTCTTCGGGTCGGGCTCGCCCACAACTTCGTAGGAGAGGCGCTCGCTTACGAGCGTCACCGCGCGCTTGGTGGTATCGCGGTACCAATTCGCGGTGACGGTGAGCCCGCTCGATCCGCCGCCGCAGGCGCAGAGCAGGAAAAGAGGAAGAAGGACGCCGCAAGCGGCGAGTTTTTTTGCTTTCATAGGTACTCCCCGGTTCATGTTTTTTGCATTATAGCACATTTTTTCGGATTTGTAAAAACAAAACGGTTCGGTTTTGAGGAAAAGTGTGATATAATGAAAGAAAAAATTTTCGGACGGAGCGGTATGACGAAATTGATCGGCGCCCCGACCCTCGACGACGCGCTCTTGCGGCTCGGGGAGACGGTGCGGGAAAACGAGCAGCGGGGGCAGAAGACCCTCGTCTTCTGCGAAGACAGGCTCACCCTCCTCGCGGAGCGGGCGGTGCTCGCGGCGACGGGGGGGACCTTCCTCACGGAGGTCACGACCTTCAAGCGCTTCCTGCGGGGCGGGGCGACCCTCTCCAAAGAGGGCTCCGTGATGGCGATGGAGACCATTCTTGCGGAGGAGAAAGACCGCCTCGGCTGTTTCCGCGCGGGCTCCGCACGGGCGGTGTATGAGACGATCGCCCAGCTCTCCGCCTCGCGGGTGGACGAGACCGCTCTCCGCGAGAGCGCAGGGGAGACGGAGGGGTCCCTCCGCGTAAAACTCGAGGACCTCGCCCTTCTTCTCGAAAAATACAACGGGTTCCTCGCCTCGCGGGGGCTCACGGATGAGAACGGCTATCTCGCCCTTCTTCCCGGAGCGATCGCGGAAGGGGGGCTGGGGGAGACCCATGCCGTGTTTTTCGCCTTTCCCTCCTTCACCCGCCGCGCCCTCGACGGCGTGGCGGCGGCGATCGAAAACGCCGCGGACGTGACGGGGATCTTCGTCGCGGGGAGGGAGAGTTTCTACACCAACGAGAGCGCGGTCGCCTTCCGCCGTATCGCGGCGCAATACGGGGAGCCCGAGCGCTCCTTTTCCGAAAGTTCCCTTCCCGGAGAGGCGGAACTTCTGCGGCGGCGGCTCTTCTCGCCCGAAAAGCTCTCGGGGGAGAAGGTGCAGTCCGCCTGCGTGCACGTGTTTTCGGCGGCGGACGAGGCGGAGGAGATGGAGAAGATCGCCGCCCTCGTCAAGCGGTATGTCTGCGGGGGCGCGGGGGGCGAATACCGCTATTCCGACCTCGCGGTGCTCGTTCCCGGGGAGGAGTAGTTCTCTGCGGCGGAGAAGGCGTTTTCCGCACACGGGATCCCCTTTTTCGCCGACCGCAAGCGTCCCTTCTCCGAGCACCCCTTCTGCGCCTTCGCCCTCTCCGTCATCGAGGCGGTGCACGACAACGTCCTGCCCGCCGAGGCGGACGACATCACCTCCTCCGTCTACTTCGGCAGGGGGGATAACTACCGTAACTATCTCTTAAAGTACGGCGGCTACCGCGGCGCCGTGCGGCGGGAGAGCAAGGAGGGGGACGCGGTGAAGCGT
>CANREU010000123.1 GCA_947629725.1 uncultured Clostridia bacterium | reverse complement strand
GGGGGGATACAGGGGGGTGGCACCGGGAGGCCGAAGGCGGCTCCCCCCACCCTACCCTCCCCCCTCAACGTGAGGGAGGAGGTGGGCGCCAAGAGGACCCCACTCCTCATACCGAGCGGCCAACTCTTGCCCACCCCTTGAGGGGTGGGTGGCTGCCGCGACGCGGCAGACGGAAGGGGTGTACACAGCTGCGACCCCGCAACACCCCCCCAGTCACGCAAAGGGCGCGTGACAGCTCCCCCTCAAGGGGGCGCCGAGAATACCACGGTTTCAACGTTGTATCATCCCTGCAACGCTGGAATAAATAAAAAATCTTTCATGAAAGGAGAAACAAAACCCATGAACAAGAAACTGAAAAAGGGCTTCACCCTTGCCGAGCTCTTGATCGTCGTCGCGATCATCGCGGTCCTCACCGCGATCGCAGTCCCGCTCTTCGTGACCTCGCTTCAGAAGGCACAGAAGACCGCGGACGAGGCGACGATGGGCGCGGTTCGTAGCGCAGCGATTGTCACGATCCTGAACGCCGACATGCCCACGGGCGAGCCTTCGGGCACGGAGACGAAAGGCCTTTACACGGGCGCAACAGAAGGTTCGGCAAAGGTTTGGAAGCTCGCTGGTCCGTGGAAGGCAACGGGTACCGTCGACTCGAAGGGCAATGTGACCACAGTCGACGTTGCGGTTGCAACCGCAGAAGAAACGACCGAATCGATTACGAAAACGTCAACCGGTTATACGGTTATCGTTATCATTAAGGCTACCGAACTCAAGTCTACGGCTATAACTGGCTAATCGACACACGAATTTTCCCGACGAGCCGAACGGGATGAAGGGATGCGGCTGAACAAGGGAGAATAGGAAGCGCGGGCGGCGCGTTCGCCGTGCCGTCCGCATACTTCCGCGGCGAGTTCTTTGCGTTCCCCTCCGCATGGAACGATACGCGCTTGATTGAGAGAATGTGCAAAGCATGTTTTGCGGCCAACTCTTGCCCACCCCTCAAGGGGGCGCCAAGAAAGGGCCGACCTGCCCGAGCTATAAAATACGTCACCCTGCCCGAGCTATAAAATACGTCACCCTGAGCTTGTCGAAGGGTATCCGCATTGTAATGAGGTCATGTTTACTTCACGGCTACGCCGTTCGTGCCGCCCTTCGATAACATTCATGGCGTGCGGGCGGGGCGACTGCGCTCAACATGACGTATTTGCAGGAGTACCGCAACCCAACCCCCTGCCTTTGGCGGGGGGACACAGGGGGGTGGCACCGAGAGGCCGAAGGCGGCTCCCCCCACCCTACCCTCCCCCCTCAACGTGAGGGAGGAGGTGGGCGCCAAGAAAGGGCGCGCCCCTCCTATGGAGGGGGCAAGAGCGAGCGAACCAAAAAACCGAGGAAGGCGGAGGAGCATATGTCAATGGATTTGCCGCTTGCGGCGGATATTTACCTCACCGTCCTCCTCTTCTGCCTCGGTGCGTGCATGGGGAGTTTCATCACCTGTGCCGCCGACCGCTATGTAGCCAAAGAGAGCGTGCTCCGCGGGCGGAGCAAGTGCCCCGCATGCGGGCACACCCTGTCCGTATTCGAGCTCATCCCCATCTTCAGCTGGCTGTTTTTGGGGGGCAGGTGCCGAAAATGCGGTGCGCGCATCCCCGTGCGGTGCTTCTTTACGGAGCTGCTTTCCGCACTCCTGTATGCGGCCGTGTACCTGAAATACGGTTTCTCGTTCACGACCCTCGAATATCTCATCCTCTTCTCTATCCTTGTCGCGATCGGTCTCATCGACTACGACACGATGGAGATCCCCGACGGGCTCACCCTCACGGGGGCGGCCGTCTTCCTCCTCTTCCTCTATCCGCACGGCGGGTGGGGAGAGCGGGTGACGGACGGTTTCCTCGGCGCCGTGGTCTACGGCGGGGGCATGCTCGTCATCTCCCTTGTGATGGACTTCCTCCTGAAGAAGGAGACCCTCGGGGGAGGGGACATCAAGCTGTTTGCGGTGCTCGGCCTCTACACGGGGCTCGCCTGCGGGCTGCTGATGCTTCTTATTTCGTGTATTACGGGGCTTATATTCGCCCTCTCCGCGCGGGGAGGGAAGAAGAAGGAGTTCCCGTTCGGGCCCGCCATCGCGGTCGCGGCGATCTTCACCCTGATCGCGGGGCAGGACATCATAAACCGGTATCTCTCGCTGATTTCATAATATAAGGAGAACGTTCATGAAGCATTGCATCGGTTTCGACATCGGGAATCATGCGGCGCACATCGCCGTCCGCAAGGGCGATTCGATCGTGCGCGGAGTCACCGTGCGCGTCGCACAGGACCTCGTGAAGAACGGCACGATCACCTCCTACGAGGCGATGACCGACTTTTTGAAGGAGCTCCGCCGCACGCAGAAGCTCACGTCGACCAAAAACGCCGCCCTTCTTCTGCCCGCGCCGCTCTGCTATTGCCGCAGGTTCTTTGTGGCGGCAAACACCCGCGACCAGCTCATGTTCAACCTGCCTTACGGCTTCCGCGACTTCATCACGGACGACAAGAGCAACTACTTCTTCGACTGCGCGGTCCTGAACGCCGTCCGCTACGGCGACGAGCGTCCGCCCGAATTCGACGTGCTCGCCGCGGCGGTGCGGAAGGAGGTCGTCGAGGAATATATCAATATGTTCAAGAAGGCGGGTTTCGCCCTCAAGACCATCATTCCCGAGGAGTTTGCCTACGTCAACCTCTGCCGCAGAACGAAGGGGGAATACCATCACCACGGCATTCTCGACATCGGGCACAACGCCGTGAAGCTCTTCCTCTACGACGGCGACCTCTTCGAGAGCGTGCGCGTGATCGACTACGGCTGCAATGCGCTCGACGAGGTCATCTCCGAGCATTTCGGCGTGGATAACTTCATGGCGGGCACCTACCGCGAGAATGACTTCGGCGGGGCGAACAGCCTCGAGGGGTGCCGCACCATCTACGGCGCAATGGCGCTCGAAGTGTTGAAAGCCCTCAACTTCTACCGCTTCAACGGCGGCGGAAACATCGCCCACCTGCACTGCTGCGGCGGCGGCGCGCACAACAGGGCGCTCATGGAGACGCTCCGCTCCACCCTGCCCATCCCGCTCACCGATATGGGCGAGTTCTTCGAGGGCAATAAATCGAAGGAAGAGATCGACTTCCCGCTCATCGCTGCGGCGGCGGGCGTGACGCTGCAATAAAGGAGGATCGTATGGCATCCAAATACAAGGAACAGGACGTGAAGGTGACGTTTTACGACGTCGCCAACCGCAAAAACGAGAGCGGGCGGGCTGCGTCCCTCGCCTCAAAGTACTCCACAAAGGAGACGGTGAACCTCTGCGTGAAGGAGCGGAAGGGGATGTCGCCCGAGCGCTTCTTCCTCATCCTCGCCGTCATCCTCGTCTTCGTGCTCATCATCGAGTTCTTCGGCATCTATCGGCCCTACCTCGCCCTCGAACAGGCGGAGAAACAGCTCGCGGACGCCGAGGCGAGAAGGGACGCCATCTACGACTCGATGAGCGACCGCGAGGAGGTCCGCGCCGAATACCGCAAGTATAACTACGAGAACTTCCCCTCTAACATTGTCGACCGCGCGGACGTTCTCAAACTCCTCGAGGACGAGGTCTTCCCCCGCGGCAAGGTGCAGAACGCCACGATCACGCAGAACGTTCTCACCCTCACCGTCGTAGAAGTGCCCAAAGGGGAGGGCGCCGCCATGCAGGAGGCGATCCGTAAGAACAAGATCGTGGAGACCGTTTCCGCCTCGAGGACATCGGACGACGCGGGGCTGGAGACCGTGAGCATGACGGTCGTCTTCAAGAACGCAACGGAGGTGAAATAACATGGCCAACAAATATTTGAACCGTAAGTTCACCCTGCGGGAGAGCCTTCTCCTCATCCTGCTCGCCGTGGTGCTCTGCCTCGGGCTCTACTTCGGGCTCGTCTATTATCCCGTCCACACCAACGCCACCAAGACGAGCCGAGAGCTCGCCGCGGTGCAGGGGGAGATCGCGGCCGCCGAGGATGAGCAGCGGAAATATAATGCCATGAAGGATGAGCTCAACTCGATGGATAAGAGCACCGTCATGCCGCAGTATAAGAACAACGAGCAGCAGGAGGTCCTCCGCGCCCTCTTCGAGACCATTTTCACGGGCATCGAAGGGTATGTCATCAACTATCCCTCCATCACCAGTCCCTCGCCCGGCGTGCGCGTCCGCACCGTGAGCGTGACCTTTACGATCAACGAGGCGAACAAAGGGGATGCGGTGGACGTCTACCACAAGGTGAAGTCCATCCTCTCCGACCTCATGTCGACGGGCTACCGCTGCTCCATGCAGGACCTCACCCTCGCCCCCTCGGGCGGGAACGACCTCGAGCACGCCACCGAGATCCAAGTGACGCGCTGCAGCATTCTCTTCTACGAACTCGACAGCTGAACGAAGGGACGACCGCGCGAAACGGCGCGAACATGGCTGCCGAATGAACAAAACACCGAAGCCGCGGGCCCGCCCGCGGCTTTTTCTTTTGCCTTATACGCTCGCCCTCGCGCATATTCCGGGCATGCCCTCCCCCTACGTGAGGGGGAGGGGAAGGGGTGAGGGTCTCTTTCCTCTTGCCTTCCCCCTTATACTTGAGGGGGGAGGGCAGGGTGGGGGGTGCGGGGAGCTATAAAACACGTCACCCTGAGCTTGTCGAAGGGTGTCCTTATTATAATGAGGTCATGTTT
>CANREU010000122.1 GCA_947629725.1 uncultured Clostridia bacterium | reverse complement strand
GGGGGCGCCGAGAAAAGGCCGCCGAGAAAGGGGCGGGCGCACAAAGAACCGATCATGAAATTCGTTGCACAGAGAGTGGCCCATGCGAGCCTTTCCGTGAACGGGGAGCCCGTCTCCGAGATAGGACGCGGGCTTGTCGTCTACTTCGGCGTGCGCGCCGGGGACGGCGAGACGGAGGCGAGGAAGTGCGCGGCGAAGCTCGCCGCCCTCCGTATCTTCCCCGATGAGGCGGGCAAAATGAACCTGTCGGTGCGGGACGCGGGCGGAGAGATCCTCCTCGTCTCGCAATTCACGCTATACGGCGACGCGCGCAAGGGCAACCGTCCGAGCTTTACGGAGGCGGAGCGCCCCGAACGCGCGGAAGGGCTCTACCGTCTCGCGGCGGAGGAGCTGCAAAGGGCGGGCGTGCCCGTGAAACTCGGGGTCTTCGGCGCGGATATGACCATAGAACAGACCAACCGCGGCCCCGTCACGATCGTCTACGAGACCGAAACATAAGGGGGGATCGGAAACCATGAAGATCGTCTATCTCGGAACTGCAGCGGCGGAGGGGATCCCCGCCGTATTTTGCAACTGCGAAACCTGCCGCGCCGCCCGCCTGCATGGCGGGAGGGCCATCCGCACGCGCGCGCAAGTCCTGATCGACGGGGAGCTCTCCATCGATTTTTCGCCCGACGCGTTCTATCATTCCGCCCTCCTCGGGGCGGACCTCTCCGCCGTAAAATACCTCTTCGTCACCCACTCCCACTTCGACCATATTTTCCCGCAGGAGCTCTGCATGCGCGGGTATGTGTACGCCCACGGTATGACCTCTCCCTCCCTTTCGGTGTATGCGAACGGGGAGGTCACAGGCCTCATCCGTGAGTTCACCCGCCGTGAGATGAGGGAAGACGTGGCGGCGGGCATTTCCTTCCATGTCCTGCACCCCTATGAGGAGACGGCGGCGGGGGACTACACGGTCGTCACCCTTCCCGCAAAGCACAACACGGAGGAGCCTCTCCTCTTCTGCTTCGAGAAGGGGGGGAAGCGGGTGCTGCATTTATGCGACACGGGGTTCCCCTCTTCGGAGGCGCTCGACTTTTTGAAGGAGCATGCGGGACGGTGCGACCTCATCACCCTCGACTGCACCCACCTCTTCTCTCCCACCCGTCCCTCGGGGCGGCACATGGGGCTGGCGGACAACGCGCGCCTTTTGGAGGAGCTTGAAAAGAGGGGGCTCGCCGACGGGAACACCAAGCGGGTCGTCACCCACTTTTCACACAATTCCGCGCCGACGGAGGAACTCCTCCTGCGGGCGGAGAGAGAATACGGCGTGATTGCCGCCTACGACGGGCTCACCGTCGAGATCTGAAAGAAAGAATGGGATTTTGGCAAAAGTTCGCGGCGCTCTTCCGCCGCAAAAAAAAGGAGCCCGTGCTCGGGATCGCCTTCGGGAGCGGGGGTGCGAAGGGCATGGCGCACATCGGCGCGCTGCGTGCGTTCGAGGAGGAGGGGATCTCCTTCTCCGTCGTCACGGGGGCTTCCATCGGCTCCATCGTGGGCGCCCTCTATGCGAGCGGATACACCTCCGCGGACATGATCGGCATCGTCGAAAATCTCAACCGCAAGGAATTCTCCAAGAATTTGCGTCCCTTTGCCGACCTCTCCTTTGCGGAGCGCTTCCTCGGCGACTATTTGGAGGGGGACATCGAGGAGCTCAAAAAGCCCTTCGCCTGCTGGACGACGGACGCGGAGACGGGCACGGGGGTGCTTTTGAACAGCGGGAAGACGGCGAAGGCGCTCACGGCGTCCTCCGCCATTCCGCCCTTCTTCCGCGGGGTGGAGATCGGGGGGAGGAAGCTCTACGACGGGTGCTTCTCCAACGCCGTCCCCGCAGACGCATGCAGGGACCTCGGCGCGGACCTCGTGATCGGGATCGACCTCGCGGCATACACGGTGCCCGACGAGGAGAAGGGGGCGATCGCCCGCCTTCTGGGGGCGGCGATCAACCGTTTCACCCCCGTAAAATACCGTGAAGATTGCAGGACGCGCGGCTATGAACACGCGGACCTCATGCTCCGCCCCGCCCTCGGGGATTGCAGCGCGACGGACGTCTCCCGCGCGGGAATGGACCGCATGTACGACCGCGGCTACGAGGAGGCGAAGGAGCGGATGCCCGAGATCGAGGCGCTCATCGGAGAATTCGGCAAGAGGAGGAAAAAGGCATGAGACTTTCAACGGCGGGAGAATCGCACGGCAAGGGGCTCGTGGCGATCCTCGAGGGGGTGCCCGCGGGGCTTAATGTGGACCTTGAGGAGATCGCGGCGCGGCTTGCTGCAAGGCAGTCGGGCTACGGGCGCGGCGGGCGGCAGAAGATCGAAAAGGACCGTGCGGAGATCCTCTCGGGGGTGCGCGGCGGCGTGACCCTCGGAAGCCCCGTCGCCCTCTTTATCCCCAATCTCGACTACGCGAACTGGGAGCCCTACATGGCGCCCGAGGGATGCGACACCGAGACGAAGAAACTCACCAAAGTGCGCCCCGGGCATGCCGACCTTGCGGGCGTGATGAAATACGGCACGGAGGACGCGCGCAACGTTTTGGAGCGTGCCTCCGCGAGGGAGACGGCGGCGCGGGTCGCTGCGGGGACGGTGTGCCGCCAGCTCCTCCGCGTGCTCGGCGTGGAGATCGCGGGCTATGTGCGCGCCGTGGGGGAGGTCTCCGATGGAAAGGAGTACTCCTTCGACGACCTCAAAAAGAAGTCTCCCGTCCTCTCCATGATGGATACGGAGCTCGAGAAGCGCGCCTGCGCCTATATCGACCGCTGCCGTGAGGAGGGGGACAGCTGCGGCGGGATCGCAGAGCTCCGCGTAAAGGGCTTGAAGAGCGGCTTCGGGAGCTGCATGACCTATCGGGAAAAGCTCGACGCCCGCCTTGCGGCCGCGCTCATGAGCGTGCAGGCCATAAAGGGCGTCGAAGTGGGGCTCGGATTTGCCGCTGCGGGAAAGCGGGGGAGCGAGGTCCACGATGAAATTTATTACGACGGCGCCTTCCGCCGCAAGACCAACCGCGCGGGCGGGATCGAAGGGGGGATGTCGAACGGGGAGGAGATCGTCCTCCGCGCCGCGATGAAGCCCATTCCCACCCTCATGAAGGGGCTCGGAACGGCGGAATATCCCTCGGGCGCGCCCGCACGGGCGGCGGCGGAGAGGAGCGACGTCTGCGCGATCGCCGCGTGCTGCGAGGTGCTCGGGAGCGCGCTCGCCTTCGAGCTTGCGTGCGTCGTCTGCGAACGGCTCGGCGGGGACACGGTGGCGGAGATGAAAGTCCGCTACGGGGCGCTCTCATGAAGACTTTCCGCATCAAGGGGCGGGACGGGCGTATTTCCGCCGTCGTCTGCCGGAAACATGCCCTCCGCGGCGGGCTCTCCGCGGCGGAGCTGAAGGAGCGGGGAGCGCTCGTCTTCACCGATTCCAACGTCCTCGCCCTCTACGGGAGCAAACTCAAGCGGTATCTTGCGGGCATTCCCGTCCACGCGATGCCCGCGGGGGAGGCGCACAAGAGCGAGGAGACCCTCTTTTCTCTCCTCCGCGCGATGGCGGCCGCGGGGCTGCGGCGGAATTCCGTCCTCATCGTCCTCGGCGGCGGCGTCCCGGGGGACGTCGGCGGGCTCGCGGCGAGCCTCTATATGCGGGGGATCGACTGCATTCAGATCCCCACCACCCTCCTTTCGCAGGTAGACAGTTCCGTGGGCGGCAAGACCGCCATCGATTTTTGCGGGATCAAAAACCTCGTGGGCGCCTTTCACCAACCTGCCCTCGTCCTCGCAGACCCCGCCTTTTTCGCGACCCTTCCCCCCCGCGAACTGCGGTGCGGGATGGGGGAGATCGTGAAGCACGGCGCCCTCGACGGGGAGATCTTCGACCTCCTCGAAGGGGAGGAGAACTTGTTCGATCTCACCTTCCTCGCGGGGATCGTGCCCAAAAACATTGCCTTCAAGGCGGACGTGGTGCGGAAGGACCCCGAGGAAAGGGGACTCCGGCGGTGCCTCAATTTAGGGCATACGACGGCGCACGCCTTTGAACTCACCGACGGCAAGCTCTCCCACGGGGAATACGTGCTCCTCGGCACCTTCCTCGAGGCGGAGATCGCCCGCAAACGCACGGAGTGCGACGAAGCATATCTCACCCGCCTGCAAGCCCTCTGCCTGCGCGCGCTCGGGGAGATCCCCGCGCTGCCCGAGGGGAAACAGGCGGCGCGCGCCGCCCTCTTCGACAAGAAGAACACAAGGGCGGAGGAGGTCGTTCTCACCGTGCCGGCCGCACGGGGGAAGTATGAGATCCTCCGTATGCCCTTTGAAAGCTACGAAACAGCGCTCGGGGAGGCATTGGAAAAGCTATGCTGAAACTTGCGGTCGTCGGGAAGGACGTGCACGAGAGCGAGAGCCCGCGCATCCACTCCTTCCTCTTCTCCTCGCTCGGGGAGGCATGTTCCTACGAGGCGGTCTCCATTCCGCCCGAAGAGTTCTCCGCCCGCGCGGAGGAGCTCTTCTCCCGCTACGACGGCTTCAACGTCACCATCCCCTTCAAGGGGGAGATCATTCCGCACCTCAAAGAGCTCAAGGGGGACGCGCGCGCCTTCGGCGCCGTGAACACCGTGGTCTCCGCGGAAAGGGCGGGGTATAACACCGACGGGCTCGGCTTCCTTCTCATGCTCGAAAACGCGGGGATCTCCGTAGCGAAAAAAGACGT
>CANREU010000121.1 GCA_947629725.1 uncultured Clostridia bacterium | reverse complement strand
ATTCGAGCCCCTTCTGGAACTCTCCCGAGATGGAGGAGAGACAGTCGCCGATGGCGCCGATGATGCCGATCTTCGCCCCGTCCTTTTCGACGACGGTGGATGCCTTACAGTAGTCGGGCATCTCGCCGTTATAGGTCACGTTGATCGCGAGGAAGGGGAACTCGGCGAGCTCGCTGTTGGGCTGCAAAATGTCGGGGCCCCAGTCGAATTCATGGTTGCCGAGGGCCATGGCGGCAAACCCCGCCTCGTTCATCCACTCCGTCATGAGGGCGCCCTTCGTGGAGGAGGACTCCACCGTCCCCTGCCACATGTCCCCCGAGGAGAGGAGGATCTCCTCCCGCGCGGGGTCGGCGTATAAATTTTTGAGATAGGTCGTGAACTCATCGAGCCCGTTCTGCTCGTCGGTATCCATGAACTTGCCGTGGAGGTCGTTCACGGCGAGGAAGGTGAGCTCCGCCCGCACGCTCTCTTCACAGTCGTCGCAGAGGCCGTCGTCGTTGTGATCCTTGTGGACATGCTCCTCCCCGTTCGGTCCGGGCAGAAGGAAGTCGCACCCCGCAAGCGCCGCGCACGCGAGAAGGATGGAGAAAAAGAGCGACTGTATTTTCAAAAATTTTCTCATACGTTATAAGTTTTCCGAGGTGAACGAGTGCGGGAGGAGCTCTTTCAGCGTGAACTTCTCAAAGCGTTCGGGGGTACCGAGGAGGATGGGAAAATCGGGCGGGCAGAACTCCGCAAGCGCCTGTCTGCACACCCCGCATGGAGAGCAGAACTCCGCCGTCTCCCCCTCTCTTCCGCCTACGACAGCGAGCATCGCAAACTCCCGCTCCCCCTCGGAGACCGCCTTGAAGAGGGCGGTGCGCTCGGCGCACACAGTGGCAGAGTAGGCCGCGTTTTCGATGTTGCAGCCCAAATAGAGCTTGCCGCTCTTTGTGAGGAGGGCCGCCCCCACGCGGAAGTGCGAATAGGGCGAATAGGACAGTCCGCGCGCGGAATTTGCCGCCTGCATGAGTTCCCGTTCGGTCATCTATGCACCTCTTTCCAAAAACTCTCGCCGCTTGTCCTCTCCTTATCCACGCCGAAAAAGTCGAGCACGGTCGCGGAGATGTCGGCAAAGCTCGGGCGGATGCCTAAATCCACTCCCCTCTTCACGCCCGCCCCATAGAGGAGCATGGGGGTGTATTCGCGGGAATGGTCGGTGGAGGGCGTCGAGGGATCGCACCCGTGGTCGGCGGTGATGAGGAGGACGTCCTCCTCCCGCATGTCGGGAAGGAAGGCGTCTAAAAATTTATCGAACTCCGTCGCCGCGGCGGCGTAGCCCGCAACGTCGTTCCTGTGGCCGTACTTCATGTCGAAATCGACGAGGTTGACAAAGCAAAGCCCCTCGAAATCGCGACCCTGTATCTCTTTTGTGACCTGCATGCCGTGGACGTTGGACGTCGTGCGGAAGCTCTCCGAGACGCCGCTGCCCGCGAAAATATCGTAAATTTTCCCCACCGAAAGGGTGGCGTACCCCGCTTTCTTCAATAAATTAAGCATGGTGTCGGCGGGCGGGACGAGGGAGAAATCGTGCCTGTTCGCCGTGCGCGTGAAGGGGTAGTTCCCCGTGAACGGGCGGGCGATGACCCGCCCCACGCCGTGCTCGTGCGCCGCGATCTGGAACACGCTGTCCGCCGAGGTGTACACGATGAGGGCGCCCGTTTTCAGGTGCTCCTCCCCGTAGTCCTTGATGACCTCGGTGCCCGAATAGGGCTTGTTGCAGAGGGTCTTGCGGCCCGTCTGCCTCTCGAATTCTTCGATGACTTCGGGCGGGAAGCCCTCGGGGTAGGTCGGGAGCGGCTCGGGGGAGACGATGCCCGCGATCTCCCAGTGCCCGATCGTGGTATCCTTCCCCATCGACTTTTCCGCCATCTTGCAATAGCTCGCCCCGGGAGACGGGACGCCGCCGCCTACGCCCTCGATGTTGAAGAGCCCGAGCTTCGTTAAATTGGGGCAGTGGAAGTTGGGATGACGGCGGATCGCGCCGAGGGTATCGCTCCCCTCGTCGTGCCACTTATAGGCGTCGGGGAGCTCCCCCACGCCGAAACTGTC
Organism: uncultured Clostridia bacterium; assembly: GCA_947629725.1. Lineage (GTDB taxonomy): Bacteria > Bacillota > Clostridia > Christensenellales > Borkfalkiaceae > Gallimonas. The sequence goes on along the minus strand of CANREU010000121.1, from coordinate 2,670 downwards.
GAGTACGATCAGAAAAAACCGCTTTGCCATGTGTGCCCCCGAGGCGCGTTTTCCGCACCCCATGTTGCATTTTTACGCGAGTTCGAGCGCGATCTTCATCATCGCCGTGAACGACTTTTCCCGTTCCTCCGCGGTGGTGTTCTCCTCGGGATAGAGGAAGCTGTCGCTCACCGTGCAGATGCAGAGCGCCCTCTTTCCCGCGCGCGCCGCGTTGCAGTAGAGCGCCGCACTCTCCATCTCGACGCCGAGGACCCCCATCTTCGCCCACTGCATGCCGCTTTGCGCGTCGTCGTAAAACATATCGGAGGAGAAGATGTTGCCCACCTTGTAGTGCACCCCCGCCTCTTCGCAAAGGTCGGCGGCGCGGCGCAAAAGCCCGAAATCGGCGATCGGGCAGAAGGTCCCGGGGAGGCCGTATTGCTTGGCGTAGTTGCCGTTGGTGCACGCCCCCTGCGCGAGGATGATGTCCCGCACGTGGAGGTCTTTGTCGAAACTGCCGCACGAGCCCACACGGATGATATTTTCTACGCCGTAGAAGTTGAAGAGCTCGTAGGAATAGATGCCGATCGCGGGCTGCCCCATGCCAGAGGCCATCACGGAGACCCGCTTGCCCTTGTAGGTGCCCGTGTAGCCGTTCACCCCGCGGACGTTATTCACGAGGACGGGGTCTTCGAGGAAGTGCTCGGCGATGAATTTGGAGCGGAGCGGGTCGCCCGGCATGAGAACGGTCGGCGCGAAGTCGCCGTATTTTGCCGCGATGTGCGGCGTGGGGATGTTCTTCTCGCTCACAGCAGCCCCTCCTCCTTCACGATCTTCACGATGCGGGAAGTGCCGAGCCTCTCCGCGCCGAGGGAGACGAAGTCCTCCGCGTCCCGAATGGAGGAGATCCCCCCCGCCGCCTTGATCTTCACGTCTTTCCCGACGTACTTTTTGAAGAGGGCGACGTCCTCTTTGGTCGCGCCCGCTTTGGAAAAGCCCGTGGAGGTCTTGATAAAGTCCGCCTTTGCCTCCGTCACGAGCTCGCACATCTTGATCTTTTCCTCTTCGGTGAGGAGACAGGTCTCGATGATGACTTTGAGGATGCGCCCCTTGCAGGCCGACTTGACGGCCTTGATCTCTTCGAGGATCTTTTGATAGCGCTTTGCTTTCAGATCGCCGATGTTGATGACCATGTCGATCTCGTCCGCGCCGCTTCTCACCGCCTGTTCCGTCTCGAACACCTTCACGTTCTCGGTGTTGTAGCCGTTGGGAAAGCCGATGACGGTGCAGATCGCGATCTTCCCTTTGGCGTATTCCTTCGCTTCCGCCACATAGCAGGGCGGGATGCAGACGGAGGCGGTGCCGTATTTTATGCCGTCGTCGATGAGTGCCTTGATGTCCTCAAAGGTCGCCGTGACGGCGAGCTGGGTGTGGTCGCACCTTCTTACGATTTCCCGAATATCCATGTTTTTCCCCTTTAAGAAGTTCTATTCTAATATACTATATCATAAATCGAGCTCTTTGTCAATGAAACTTTGAACAAAGGCGCATGATAATTTTTAACAGTTTGCACGTGTTACAAAGTCACTCGTCGAAACGGTGCTTCACGCCGTCTTTATCCTTATAGGCGATGAGGGTGGAGAGGTTCACGTTCTCCACGCTCTTGAAGATGTTCTGCTCCACCTGCGGGTCTTCCCTCTGGAGCATGCGGATGAGCTCCTTCACCCGCTGCCGCTTGGAGTCTTTCAAACCGTCCGCCGCGTCCGCCGTAAAACGGCACGCGCACTGCAAAAAACGCAACCCATATGCCGTTTTCCACGCGATGATGTCCTTTTCGCGCACCAGATACATGGGGCGGATGAGTTCCATTCCCTCGAAGTTCGTGCTCTTGAGTTTGGGGAGCATGGTCTGCACCTGCCCGCCGTAGAGCATGCCCATCAAAATGGTCTCGATGACGTCGTCGTAGTGGTGCCCGAGGGCGATCTTGTTGCAGCCGAGCTCCTTCGCCGCGGCGTACAAATGCCCCCGCCGCATGCGCGCGCAGAGGTAGCAGGGGGATTTTTCGATCTCATACACATTCTCGAAGATGTCCGTCTCGAAGATGCGGACGGGGATCCCGAGCCGCGCGGCGTTCTCCTCGATGAGGGCGCGGTTTTCGGGCGCATAGCCGGGATCCATCACGAGAAATTCGAGGGAAAACGGGAACTTATTGTGGCGTTTCAGCTCCTGAAAGAGCTTCGCCATGAGCATGCTGTCCTTCCCGCCCGACATGCACACCGCGATCCTGTCGTTCGGCTCTATGAGCCCATAGGTGACGACCGCCTTCGCAAACGGCTTGAAGAGCCTTCTTGCAAAGGTCGTGCGGAGCCCCTCTTCAATCTGCGCTATGCCGTCCATACCCTACTCCTTGTCCCCCGCGAGAATGAGGGGGACCGTCATCTCCTCCTCCGTGAGGGAGGTGTGATGCCCCTTGAAATCGTGCCCCCGCGGGGAGAGCTTCATGATCTTGTCCGCCGTGCCGACGGCGATGAAGTCACCGAGGAGCGCCGCGTGCGTCCCCTCCTTCGGCCCGAAGATCCCCTCGCGGATGAGGTCTTTGCTCTTAAAGAGGGCGAAGTCTTTGCCGTATTTTCGGCGGAAGAGGTCGGAAAACCGTACCCCATTCCCCCTTTTTACTTTGAAAGCCGCCGC
>CANREU010000120.1 GCA_947629725.1 uncultured Clostridia bacterium | reverse complement strand
AAAGAAACCCCCTGCCTGTGGCGGGGGATCAAGGGGGGTGGCAGTCGATGATCGAGAGCGGACCCTCACCCCTACCCCTCCCCCTCACGTAGGGGGAGGGCACGCTCAAAATATGCTGGGCGAAAAATCGTGGGCAACCCCCACCCCTGCCCAGCCCGCACACCATGATCGTCATCGAAGGGCGGCACGAGCCGTAGCGTGAAGTAGGGGGTGTTCGTATTCCCCGACACACACCCCTTCCGTCTTGCCGCAAAGCGGCGAGCCACCCACCCCTCAAGGGGTGGGCAAGGATTGAGAAACAAGCGAGGCGCAATCGGGCCGAAAAGGCGCAAAAAGAAATACTATGTCTGGCATAAACGCCTGTTTATGTCTGACATAATACTATGCAAAGGGTTAAAATCGAGAAGTTTTGGGCGGTTTTGCCCCTTTTGCGGGGCTTTGGGAAGGTTGTACGCCTCATTCTTCCTCCGTGGAAATTTTTCGCCGTAAACCCCCTATTTCGGTGCGGAAAGTTGCATTTCTGCGCCGTTTCTGCTATAATCGAACCATGAACTGTACCCTTTGCCCCGTGAAGTGCGGGGCAGACAGAGAAAAGCATGCGGGAGCGTGCGGAACGCGCGGGATCACCGTCGCAAAGTACTATCTGCACCCCTTCGAGGAGCCCTGTCTCTCCCCGGGGGGCAAGAGCGGGGCAATTTTCTTCGGCGGGTGCTCTCTCCGCTGCGTCTTCTGCCAAAACTACGAACTTTCGCGGGCAAAGCGGGGAAAGGAGGTAACTCCGCGCGAACTTGCGGATATTTTCCGCGAACTCGAGGATATGGGCGCGGAGAACCTCGATCTCGTGACGCCCGACCATATCTCCCCCCTCCTTGCGGAGGCTCTCTCCCTGTACCGCCCCAAAGTGCCCGTTATCTACAATTCGAGCGGCTATGCGGAGGTCTCCGCCTTAAAAGAGATCGCTCCCTTTGTGGATGTGTGGATGCCCGACCTGAAGTTCGTCTCCCCCGCTCTCTCCGAGCGGTACACGGGGAGAAGGGACTACTTCGAGGCCGCAAGCAAGGCCCTCTCCTTCATGGCGGAAAAGCCCGTGGTGTGGGAGGGCGGGCGGCTCCTCTCGGGCATTCTCGTGCGGCACCTCGTCCTCCCCGCCTGCACGGCGGACGGCAAGCGGGCGCTCGACTTCCTCCATGCCGTTCTCCCGCCCGAGGCGCCCCTCTCTCTCATGCGGCAGTACGTCCCCATGGGCGAGGCAGAAAAATACCCTGAACTTAGGCGCCGCGTGACGGACAGGGAATACTCCCGCCTCCTCGGCTACGCCGCCTCCCTCGGCTTCCGCACGGTGTACGCGCAGGACAGGGAGAGCGCGGAGGAGAGCTTCGTCCCGCAGTGGGACTTTTAACGGAAGAAGTCGTTCTTCATCTTGACGAGCTTCTTCGTGAGCCGCGCGCAGGCGGAGGGCGGCGCGCCCTTCAGTTTCTCCTCAAGGAGGCGCACGTCGGCAAGGGTGGGTCTTCTCATACCGCAAGTATGGCGCTTTGATAGAAAATCATGTTGATCGAAGTCAAAAACCTCACATTCTCCTACACGGGCGTTCCCATCCTGAAGAACGCCTCCTTCGCGCTGCACGAAGGAGAGCGGGTGGGGCTCATCGGCGGGAACGGCGAGGGCAAGTCTACCCTCCTAAAGCTCCTCGTGGGCGAACTCACCCCGGAGGCGGGGAGCGTTACGCGGCGCTCCTCCCTCTCCCTCGGCTACCTCGAGCAGGGGGCGGACTTCTCTTCGGAGGAGACCGCCTACGCCGTCCTCGAAAAGGTTTTTGAGGAGGATAAGCGCCTCCTTGCCTCCCTCGCGGAGACGCAGAGCGCGATGGCGGGCGCGGGAGAGCAAGAGATGCGGGTGCTCGCGGCGCGGGCGGAGAGCCTTGCAAAGCGGGTCGTCGCGCGGGACAGCTACAACTTCGGCGTGAAGATCAAGACCGTTCTGAACGGCATGGGCTTTGAGGGGATGTACGGGCAGGTCGTCTCCACCATGTCGGGCGGGGAAAAGACGCGGCTCAAGCTCTGCCGCCTCCTCCTCGAGGAGCCCGAGCTTCTCGTCCTCGACGAGCCCACCAACCACCTCGACCTCAAGACCCTCTTCTGGCTCGAGGACTACCTCATCTCCTACAAGGGGGCGCTGCTCGCCGTCTCGCACGACAGGTATTTTCTCGACAGGCTCACCTCCCGCACCGTCGAGGTGGAGCGGGGGAAGGTGACTTCCTACAAGGGCAGCTACTCCAAATACCGCGTCCTCAAAGAGGAGAAATTCAAGGAGGAGACGCGCGCCTACGAGCGGCAGCAGGAGGAGATACGGAAGCTGCAGACCTATGTGGACAAGAACATCGTCCGCGCGACGACCGCTTCGAGCGCCCTCTCCCGCGCCAACAAGCTGGAAAGAATGGAGCTCCTCGAAAGGCCCCTCCCCCCTCCTCCGCCCCCGCGCTTCCGCTTCACCTACGACGAAAGGCCGTATGAGACGGTCGTAAAGACCTCCCCCTTCACCCTCACGGCGGGCGGGAAGGTCCTCCTCGAAAAGGAGACCTTCACCCTCATGCGGGGCAAGCGGTGCGCGATCGTGGGAGACAACGGCACGGGCAAGAGCACCCTCCTCCGCTTCCTCCTCTCGGGCGCGCCCGAAGTGAGCCTCGGGCGGTTCGTGCGGGTCGCCTACTACGATCAGGAGAACGCCGATCTTCCGAAGGAGGAGCGCACCCTCGACGCCTTTTGGGGACGCTTCCCCCGTCTCACGCAGACGGAGGCGAGGAGCCTTCTCGCCCGCGCGGGGCTCAACGCCGAGGACGTCCAAAAGAGGGTGGGCGAACTCTCGGGAGGACTTCGGGCAAAGCTCGGGCTCGCGGCGCTCGAGGGGCGGCACGGGAATTTCCTCGTCCTCGACGAGCCCACCAACCACCTCGACCTGCCCGCCCGCGAATCCCTCGAGGAGGCCCTCAAGGCCTTCGACGGCACCCTCCTCTTCGTCTCCCACGACAGGCGGTTCATCGAGACCCTCGCAGACACCGTGTGCGCCCTCGAGAACGGGAAGCTCGTGTGGTTTGAGGGGAAGTACGGGGACTACCTGAACGCGCGGAGAGCGCAGCCTGCCGCCGTGAAAGCGAAAAAGGCGGAGGCGCCGAGAAAGGAGGAACGGGCGCGGGAGGCACAGCGGCGCAACCGCATTTCGGAGATCGAAAGAAAGCTCGCCGCCCTCGAAGGAGAGGCGGAGGCGCTCGAAAAGGAACTTGCCGAAAAGGCGGGGAACTACCTCGAAGTGCGGCGCATCTCCGCGCGGCAGGAAGAGGTGCGGGAGGAGATCGACGCTCTCTACGAGGAATACGGGGAATTGATATAAAATACGAAAAAAGAGCGCCCCGCGGCAAATGCCGCGGGGCGCGCGTCTGAAAAATTCGTTACTCGATCGCAATGGTCTTTGCGACGGGCTTTTTGGGCGGGAGCTTGGGAAGGGTGAGCTCGAGCACGCCGTTTTCATAGCGGCCCTTCACGCTCGCCTCCTCCACGTCCTCGCCGACATAGTAGCTCCTCTGACAGCTCACGCTGCACTCCTTGCGCAAAAAGCGCACCCCTTCCTGCGATTTTTCCTCTTTGCGCTCGGCGGAGACGGTGAGGTACCCGTCCTCCAAAGAGACCTTGATCTCCTCCTTTTTGAAGCCGGGGAGCTCGATGTCGAGGAGGTACTCCTTGTCCGTTTCGCGGATGTCCGTCTTCATGCTGTCGAGGTGTTCGTCGTAGAACATGGGCTTAAAAAAGTCGTTGAATGCGTCGAAGAGGTCGTCGGAATTTCTTCTTTGCAGATACGTTTTCATGGTTTTTTGTCTCCTTTCGTCCCCTCTCAGGGGACACTTATTTTATACCGCGTTTCACGCACCGTTAAACAAAAAATATTATTTTCCTTTTACGCGGGCGATCTCCACGTTGTCCTTTTTACGGTCGGCAAGCGCCTTTATCGGGTGCTCCCCCCTCTGCACGCGGTAGTCCTGCCCGAACTGCGCGATCGCGCGCTCGATGACGGCGTGCGTCCCCACCGCGACGGGGCTGCCGTTGATCTTGCTGTTGTAGCCGAAGTAGCGGAAGGTATCAGGTACCTTCTCGAGGGGTTCCCATCCCTCCTCCACGCCCGTGAGCCGCACGCTCGAGAGCGCCTCACGGACATACTCCTTTTGCGGGCGGAACTTCAGAAGTTCGGGGAACTCCCCGCCCTCGGGAAGAACTTGCTGCCACACCTTGCCCTCGTAGGTCTTGAGAAGGTCGGCCGCCTCGTGCAGGTGCGCCACCTCCTCCTCGAAGTGCATCTCCCAGATCTTCTTGATCCGCTCGTCCCTCTCGTCCGTATAGCAAGAGTAGTAGAGGTAGCACTCGGTGTACTCGTTCATGAGGAGGCTCTCCCACCACGTCATCGCGGGGTCCTTGAGGCACTCGTACCCCGTGACGTGCTGCTCCTCGATCATCGCGATCTCGTTGTAGAGCTTCCTCCCGAGGGGGCTCGCATAGAGGTTGGCGACGTTCATATAGAAGTTCATCGTCTGCTGTTCCGCCGCCGTGATGATGTTGACGTTGAGCTTGGTCTTGAGGTCGTTCAGATAGCAGTTGAGGGAGAAGTTGACGTCGTCGTGCGGGTGGCGGTACTCGGCGACGGTGGGCCGCCCCGGCATGATCTCGGTGTATTCCCCCACGAGCTTTTTGGGGTCGCCCCCCTTCTCGAGCTCCATGAGGTCGGAATAGCGGTAGAGGTGGTCGAAGTC
>CANREU010000119.1 GCA_947629725.1 uncultured Clostridia bacterium | reverse complement strand
GGGAGGGGGTCCGCCCCCGATATTGCGAATTGCCCCTCATCCGTCTCCTGCGGGGACGCCTTCCCCCCCGAGGGGGGAAGGCTTACGGCGAGGGAGGGGCGCATTGCACGACCAAAGCCCTGCCTCCCCCCTTATACTTGAGGGGGGAGGGTTAGGGTGAGGGGTGTGCTCGTTTTTCCGAAAGAGCAAGGTCCACTCACTCCGCCTACGGCTCCGTTCGGAATGAGGGAAGGGCGGGGCGGAATGCGGGAACACATGCCCTCGCCCTCCTTTGGGGGGCGAGGGGCAGGGGTGCGGGGGGGTATAAAATACGTCATCCTGCCCTCGCCCGTCCGTAACAAAATCAAAAATTGTGCCTGCGGCGTACCCTTTTGTTGACAAACCGCGTCCGTTTTGTTACAATAGGTCGCGGAGGAAGGAAAATATGAAACTTTTCGTCGTCGGCAGCGTGAACATGGATCTCGTCGTAAAGGCGCCCTTCGTCCCCGAAAAGGGGATGACCATCGAGGGCAGCGGATTTATGACCAACCCGGGCGGCAAGGGCGCCAATCAGGCGGTCGCCTGCGCCAAACTTGGCGGGGAGACCTATATGGTTGGCTGCGTGGGGGAGGCGTTCGGCGAAGAGCTCCTCGAGGCCCTCCGTGGCTACGGCGTGCACACCGACTTCGTGCGGAGAGAGAAGGGGGTCTCGAGCGGGATCGCCGTCATCACGGTGGTGGACGGCGACAATCGCATCATCATCGACCGCGGCGCAAACGGGCGGGTGAGCGAGGAACTCATCGACGCCGCCCTTTCCCGTGCGGAGAGGGGGGACTACCTCATCCTGCAGCTCGAGATCGAGCTTCCCCTCGTGAAATACGCCCTCGAAAAGGGGAAAGAAAAGGGGATGACGACCGTCCTCAATCCCGCTCCCGCGCGTGAACTTCCTCCCGAAATTTTCCCGCTGTGCGACTGGTTCGTGCCCAATCAGACGGAGGCGCGCTTCTACACGGGGATCTACCCCGAAGACGGCGCGGGCGTGCGCGCCTGCGCGGAGAAACTCGCGGAGAAGGGGGTGAAGCGCACCCTCGTCACCCTCGGCAAAGAGGGGAGCGCTTATGTGTGCGGGAAGGCGCTCGTCACGGCGCAGGCATACCCCGTCGAGGCGACGGACACCACGGCGGCGGGGGACACCTTCGTCGGCGCGCTCACGGTGCGCCTCTCGGAGGGAGCGCCCATTTCCGAGGCGATGAAATTTGCGAGCAAGGCCTCGTCGATCGCCGTCACGCGGGCGGGGGCGCAGCAGTCCGTTCCGACCCGCGAAGAGGTCAAAATATAGGAATGGGGTCGAAAAATCCCGCCTCACGGCGGGATTTTTTATTGGAGTTCGTTTAAGATCTCGTTGATTTTTCGGCAGCGGGAGACGATGTCTCCCTTCATCATAAAGCTCCCGCCGACGGCGGCGACCTTCCCGAAGGAGAGGTATTCTTTGAGGTTGGTTTCGTCCACTCCGCCCGTCGGCACGAAGCGCACCGCGGGGAAGGGAGCGGAGAGCGCCTTGATGGCGCTCAGCCCGCCGTACACCTGCGCGGGGAAAAATTTGAGGGTGGTGTACCCGAGGGCGAGGGCGCGCATGATCTCGGCGGGGGTCACGGCGCAGGGGAGGTAGAACGCCCCGTCCGCCTCGCAGAGCCCGCCGATCTCTTCGTCGAGCCCGGGGGAGACGAGGAACTTCGCCCCCGCTCCGAGCGCCGCCTTTGCCTGCTCTATGTTCACAACGGAGCCCGCGCCCGCATAGATCGCGGGGAATTTTTTTCGGCAGAGAGAAATGGCTTCCGCCGCATAGGGGGTGCGGAACGTGATCTCCGCCACGGGCAGCCCGCCCTCTTCGAGCGCGGAAAATTGACGCAGCGCGTCCGCCTCGTCCTCCACCGTAACGACGGGTATGACTTTGGGCAGCATGTTCACCTCCTGATGCGGGTGTCGCCCCGCATCGCAGCTTCGATCTCTTCGGCGGGCACGCACATCTTGTCCCCCCGGAGGGTGTGTTTGTAGGCGTCGCTCGCGGCGGCAAAGTCCACGGCAGTCTGCCCGTCCGCGCCCCGCATGAGGGAGAAGACGAGCCCCGCGGTGAAGGCGTCGCCCCCGCCCACCCGCTCGAGAATGTCCACGGGATAGCTCGCGGAAAAGTACGTTTTGTCGGAGACCAGCACCCCCGAGAGCACGTTTTTGCTCGCAGAGGGGCTCTCCCGCACGGTGAGGGCGACCGCCCCGAGCCCGTATTCCTCTTTCATACGCCGCGCCGCGCGCTCGCAGGCGGCCTTGTCCGCGCCCGCGTTCTTGCCGCCGAGCACGTCGAGCCCGTCCGAACTCGCGATGCACACGTCCGTATGGGGGAGAATGGCGCGGAACACCTTCCCCGCCTCCTCCATGCTCCACAGGGCGGAGCGGAAGTTTACGTCGAAAAACACCTTCACGCCCCGCTCTTTCGCCGTCTTCACGGCGCGGAGGGCGAGCTCTTCGGTATTCTTGCCGAGTGCGGGGGTGATCCCAGAGAGGACGAGGGCGTCCGCATTTTGAAGGGCGCCGCAGAGGTCGTATTCGGCGGCGGCAGTTTCCGCAAAGACGGAGCCCGCCCTGTCGTAAACAACTTTCCCCGCCCGAAGGGACGCGCCCGCCTCATAGAAATAGAGCCCGAGCCTGCCCCTTTTGCGGAGAATAAAGGAGACGTCTATGCCGAAGCGGCGCAGATCGCGCAGGGCGGCCTCGCCGACGGCGTTTTCGGGGAGAGCGGAGAGGAAGCTCGTCTCCGCGCCGAAACCCGCGAGCGCGGCGGCAACGTTCGCCTCCCCGCCGCCGAAGCAGACGGAGAGCTCCTCCGCCCCCGCAAGGCCCGTCCCGCTTGGCGCCGAGAGCCGCATGAGATATTCGCCGACCGTGAGAATTTTCATGCGACCATTATAGCACGGCGTGTAAAAAAATGCAAGGACAGGGGGACGTTTTCGCGTCTTTTCGCAAAAATTCGCCCCTCTTCCTTGCGGCTTTCCGAGATTTTCGCAAAAATTGCCCCGATACCGCTTGACAACGCGCCGAATATCCGCTATAATAATCGCACAATGCAGGAATCGCCTAGCGGTATGGCGCCAGCTTCCCAAGCTGGTTCCGGCGGGTTCGACTCCCGTTTCCTGCTCCACGGTTACGCGGCGCCTCGTGCGCCGCTTTCTTATTTTCGGAAGGAGCTGCCCGCAGATCGAGGGGGGCTTTTGCTTGAAAGGGGTCAAGCCCAGGTGATCGTGGGCGCCTTCTTATTCTTGGCGCAGTCGGAAAGATAGAGATTGATAAGCGTCTGATAGGGGATGCCGTTCCGCTCGGCGAGCATTTTGAAATACTCCACGGTCTCGACGTCAAGGTTGATCGTGACCTGCCGTTTCAGTTTTTCGGTGTAGGGGTTCTTTTTTGCATTGGAAAAATCATATTCGGCCTTCATATCGTTACCTCCTTAAGTAGGCGTGCGCCTCGTTCTTTGTCGCTTTGCGGGCGGAGATGATGCGGATGACGCTGTCCGCCTCACGGTAGCAGTGGCAGACGATCAAGAGATTTGCCTGTCTGCTCATGCCTAAAATAACAAATCGTTCTTCCTCGGTGGAATGCTCGGGGTCTGCGATCACGAGCGCGTTTTCATCGTAGAAAACCGTCTTCGCCTCCTCAAAAGAGACGCCGTGTTTCGTCTTATTGACCTCGTTCTTTCGGCGGTCCCATTCAAAACGGATCTCATCCATAATTATATTATAATTATAGGATAGGTATTTGTCAAGGGTTTTATTCCGAAAAGATAAGAAGTGCGGGAAAAATCGCAAAAAAAGAGGAAGCGGTGCCCCCCGTGCCCGGGAACCCAACTCCGGCGGGCACGCCTCGGTCGGGTCAAAAAGCATCGCTTCCGATTTTATTATACGCCGTTCCGTGAAAATGTTAACTTTTTTCGGCGGGGGAACGGCTTGCTTTTTCGGGCGGAGGGTGGTATAATGGCGGCATGAAGGTTTGGGCGATCAGCGATCTGCACCTCTCGGGGCTTTCCGATAAGCCGATGGATGTCTTCGGCCCCGAGTGGGAGGGGCACTTTGAAAAGATAACGGCCGATTGGCGGGAAAAGGTCGGAGAGGAGGACATTGTCCTCGTCGGCGGCGATACCTCTTGGGGCATGAAGCTCGAGGAGGGCATGTACGACGTAGCCTCCCTCGCCTTTCTCCCCGGGCGCAAGGTGTTCGTGCGCGGCAATCACGACTTTTGGTGGAACGGCATCGGCCGGGTCCGCGCTGCTGCCCCCGAAAATTTCTTCTTTTTACAGAACGACTGCGTAAAATTCGAAAACGTCGTCATCGCGGGGTCCCGCGGGTGGACAGTCCCGGGGAGCGCCGACTACACCGAGCACGACGAGGCGCTCTACAAGAGGGAGGCGGAGCGCTTCCGTCTCGCCTTTTCGGAGGTGAAGAAGGTGCGGAAGGAGGGGGACATCCTCATCGCGCTTTTGCACTTTCCGCCCTTCAATGTGAAGAAGGAGGACACCCTCTTTACGGGGCTCTTCGAGGAGAATGGGGTGAACATTGCGGTGTTCGGGCACCTCCACGGGGCGGGGTATTTCCCCCTGCGGTGCGAGAAGAGCGGGATCGAGTATTTTCTCACCTCCTGCGACAAGACCCGCTTTTCGCTTGTGGAGATCTTGTGATGACTTTTTATCAGGTTTACGCGCCGCGCCGCCCGCAAATTGCGGGCGGCGCGGCTTTGCTTTGCGTTATAGCGAATACAGCAAGTGAATGAGGGAAGCCTTGCCCTCGCCCTCCTTTGGGGGGCGAGGGGTAGGGGTGCGGGGAGTACGACCTGCCCCCTCCGTGGGCCTTCCATATGGCTTTCGGGAAAAGGCGCCGTATGATGTTGCGCCTTTTACCGCAATGAGGGG
>CANREU010000118.1 GCA_947629725.1 uncultured Clostridia bacterium | reverse complement strand
CTTCTCTTGCCTCCCCCCTTATACTTGAGGGGGGAGGGTAGGGTGAGGGGTGCAACAAAAGAGCGAGATTCCTCACGTCCGTTCGGAATGACGCGGAAAGAGGAGCGCCGAGAGAAGGGGTGCGGGGGCTGCCCCCTCCGTGGGCCTTCCTTATGGCTTTCGGAAAAAGGCGCCGTATGATGCTGCGCCTTTTACCGCAATGAGGGGGGTAGGGGGGTGGGGCGGCAGAAAAGAAAGATTCACTCGCTTCGCTCGGAATGAGGGAGAACTGCCCTCGCCCTCCTTTGGGGGGCGAGGGGTAGGGGTGCGGGAGCTGTCCCCCAATAGGAGTGGGAGCCGAGAAGGGGCGGCAGAAAAAAATCCGCAAAAATTTTCGGAAAAGTCCGTCAAGCCCTTGACATTTTGTCATGATCATGCTACCATAGTGTCATAAAAATTTGTTACAAATGAAATTCCCCGCGAAAAAGTTTGTTCAAACGCTTGACATCGTGGGGGGGTACTATAATAGAGGCGTACCGAGGAGGAAACCGGAATGCTCGTAACGATTTTGTTTTCCGTGTATTGTGCGCTCGTGCTCATCGCGGCACTGCTGTTTTTGCCCAAATTTGCGTGGTTTTTTGCGGCGCGGAGGGTCCCTGCGGAGAAAAAAGCGTGGGAGAGGCGGCGCATCTCCCTTGTCATCCCCGCGCGGGACGAGAGCGGGGTCATCGGCGCCCTCTTCGATTCCATCGAACGGCAGACCTATCCGAGAGAATTTTTTGAGGTGAACGTCATCGTGCAGTCGGCGGAAGACCCCACCGTCGCGATGGCGGAAAAGCTCGGGGCGAATGTCATCGTCGTCCCCGGCCAAAAGTGCAAAGGGGACGCGCTCGACGGCTTTTTCCGCGACATTTCAAAGAGCAAGGGCGAAGCGTTTGTGATCGTGGATGCGGACGCCGTGCTCTCCTCCGATTATGTGGAGGAGTGCAACAACGCCCTGGAATACGACAGGCAGATCTTCGTCACGCGGAAGCGGGTGAAGAATTATCTCTACGGCAGGAAGGAGCGCTCGGTGGTGTGCAACTGTTCGGCGCTCATCTATCCCATCACCGACGATTTGGGCAATCTCTACCGTGCGGAGAAGGGGCTCCCCCTCAACTTTATCGGGCAGGGGCTCATGCTCCGCCGCGAGGTCGTGGAGCGGGAGGGAGGCTGGAACTACCGTTCTCTCACCGAGGATTTCGAGCTCAAGGTGGACAGCTATCTCAAGGGATTCACCTCCATGTACTATCCGCACGCCGTCCTCTACACGGAGGAGGCGGTCACGGAGAAGGAGAGCAAGAAACGGCGGCTGCGCTGGCTTGCGGGCTACTCGCAGTGCGATAAGAACTACCGCCGTAAGGTGAAGGCGAAGATGAAGAGGGAAAAGGCGCCCTTTGCCGCGCGCTACGATTTCTTTTGGTTCCGCGCGCCCATCTTCCTCTTCCTCATCGCGACGGTCTTTGCCGTCGTTTCGGGGTGCATTTTGGGCCCGTCCCTCGCCTCATCCGCCCCCTCGGAGGCGCTGCGGGCAAACTTTTTGCTCATCGTCTTCCCCTTACTTCTCACCTATTTCCTGCTCTTTATTTACGGGCTTTTGGCGGCCTCGTGCTACCGTGACGCGTTCGGCACGCTCTCCTTTGGAGAGCGGGCGGCGTCCCTCCTCGTTTTTCCGCTCTACACCCTCGGGTATGTGCCCATCTACCTCAAGGGAAGAAAGTACGCGAAGAGGGGAGGGGAATGGAAACCGACACAGCGGAGGGAAAAGACGGATGAAGAAAGCGAAGAGACCGAAGAGAAGCGGGCAGTATAAGCGGGAAAAGATCCACGAGCTGCTCGCCTCGCACGGACATTACAATATGGACTACGGCAGGGTGGTGGGCAAGTGGAAGATGCCCGACGCCTCCTACCGCTACCGTCCGGGGCCCTTCGGAAGGGCTGTCTCCTTCCTCGCGCGCCTCGGGCTCTCCATCGTCTCGCCCGTCGTCTGTAAACTCGTCTACGGCATCAAGGTGACGGGCAAAGAGAACCTCAAAGCGGTGAAAGATACGGGCGCGGTGTGCCTTTGCAACCACTTCCACTTCCTCGACATCGTCTTCATGCGGGAGGCTCTGGGGCACTTCCGCTGCTACACGACGGTCGCCCCCTTCAACAACAAGGGGGGAGCGCTCGGCGCCCTCATGCACAGCGGGGGGATCCTCCCCTTCAGTGCGGACCTTGCCGCCATGCGCAATCTCGAAAAGGAGATCGGGCGCCTCCTCAAGGACAAGAAATTCATCTGTTTCTGCCCCGAGCGGGCGCTCTGGACCCACTATCCCAAGCCCCGCCCCATGCTCCGCGGCGCACTGCGCTTTGCGGTGAAGAACGACGTGCCCGTCCTCCCCGTGTTCTGCACCTTCCGCGAGAAGAGGGGGAAGCTCCGCAAGGTGCGCGTGCACGTCCTCCCCGCGATCTTCCCCGACGGAAACCTCCCCGCCCGCGAGCGGGAGAAGGAGCTCGTCGCCCTCGCCGAAAAAGAGTGGCGGGATTGTTATGAAGAAAACTGCCCCGTTTCGGTTGACAATTCCGCAAAAATCGTGTAAAATCCAAAGCTATGAAATATGTCTATGTCGTCGTCAGCCAAACGGGCTCGCTTGTCTGCCGCGCCATCAGTAAATTTACGGGGGAGCGCTACGCCCACGTCTCCCTCTCTTTGGAGGACGATCTCTCCGAGATGTATTCGTTCGGGCGCGTCTACGCCTGCACGCCCGTCATCGGCGGGTTCGTGAAGGAGTCTGCGTCCTTCGGCACGATGAAGCGGTTCAAGAATACGGAGATCGCCGTGCTGCGCATCCCCGTCTCCGACGAAAAGAGGGAGGAGCTCGCGGCCTATCTCGCCGCTATGTATGCCGACCGCAAGCGCTACCACTACAGCTTCCGCGGGGTATACCGCGCGCGGAAGGGGATCGCCTATCACCGCGAAAATTACTACTACTGTTCGGAATTTGTGCGCGAGACGCTCGAAAAATTCGGGCTCGCCGATGCAGACGAGTTCGGCGAAGTTGTCCTCCCCGCGGAGTTTTTGAAGCTCCGCCGCGGCGAGACGATCTATGAGGGACGGCTGCACGACTTCGCGGCATTTGCCGCCTGCACTCCGTTCGCCCCGCCCGCCCTCGCCTCCCCCGCATAACAGAGCCCCCTCGGGGGCTTTTTTCTTTGCCTTCGACCTCCGCAACCAACCCAATCTTGCTTCCCCCTTTTGGGGGGAAGTACCCCGAAGGGGGGGATAGGGGTTTGCAGCCGATTCCGAACCCCCTCCGTCACGGCAAGAGCAGCCGTGACAGCTCCCCCTCAAGGGGGCGCCAAGAAAAGAGCAGCGCCTGCCCCCTCCATAGGAGGGGGGGTAGGGGGGTGGGCGGCGGAAAAGAACGACTCCCCAAGAAAGCCCTCCCCCTACGTGAGGGGGAGGGGCAGGGGTGAGGGTCCGCCCACGAGATTGAAAATTGCCCCTCATCCGTCCCCTATGGGGACACCTTCAGCGCAAGGCATGCCTTCGGCACCCCCGAGGGGGGGAAGGCTTGCGGCGGGCGTGCGAAAGTTTCTCCATAGGAGAGCCAAGCGGAAGGGCGGATTTTTCGCGGAAATTCGCTATCATTGCGGCGTTTTACTTTACAAATCCCGCGCGATTTGCTATCATAATGCCATGATTGCACTTGCGGACGGCTGGAAAGAATATTCCGTGATCGCGACGGGCGGCGGCTACAAGCTCGAGCGCTGGAAGGATATTTATCTGCTCCGTCCCGATCCGCAGGTCATTTGGGAGGCCCGCCGCGACCTCTTCGCCGATCCCCGTGTCGACGCGGTCTACCGCCGCAGCGAAAAGGGGGGCGGGGGATGGGAGTTCCGCCGCGCGCTCCCCGAGAGCTGGAACGTCTCCTATCGCGACCTCACCTTCAAGGTGAAGCCCATGGGCTTCAAGCACACGGGGCTCTTCCCCGAGCAGGCGTACCATTGGGACAAGACGGCGGCGCTCGTGAAGGGCGCGGGACGTAAAATAAAGGTCCTCAATCTCTTTGCCTACACGGGCGCGGCGTCCGTCGCGCTCGCCAAAGCGGGGGCGGAAGTCACCCATGTCGACGCCGCAAAGGGCATGGTCGAGCGGGCAGGGGAGAACGCCCGCCTCTCGAATGTCACGAGCGGCATCCGCTACATTGTGGACGACTGCAAGAAGTTCGTCCAAAGGGAGCTCCGCCGCGGCAACCGCTACGACGCGGTTGTGATGGACCCTCCCTCCTACGGGCGGGGCCCGAACGGGGAGCTCTGGAAGATCGAGGACGAAATTTTCCCCTTCGTCAAGCTCTGCGCGGGGCTGCTCTCGGACGATCCCCTGTTCTTTCTCATCAACGGTTACACGACGGGGCTCCAGCCCGCCGTGCTCCGGAATATCCTCACCCTCTGCCTCGGCGGAGGAAAAACGGAATCTTACGAGGTCGGGCTGCCCACCGAAGAGGGGATCTGCCTGCCCTGCGGCGCGGGAGGGATGTGCGTCTATGAATGAAACAGAAGAACTTGCCGTTCTGCACGAGGATAACCACATTATCGTCGTCTTAAAGCCGCAGAACCTGCCCTCTTGCCCGGACGAGAGCGGAGATGCGAGCCTGCTCGACCGGGTGCGGGAGTATGTCCGCAAGAAGTACGACAAAAAGGGAAACGTGTATATCGGGCTCGTGCACAGGCTCGACCGTCCCACGGGCGGCGTGATGGTGTTCGCGAGAACGAGCAAGGCGGCGGCGCGCCTTTCGGAGCAGATGAAGAGCGGGGATTTCGAGAAGAAGTATCTCGCCGTCCTCGTCGGCACTCCCCGCCCCGAGAAAAGCAGGCTCACGGGCTGGCTCAAAAAGAACGAGATCAACAACACCGTCTACCTCTGCCCGCAGGGGACGGACGGCGCCAAG
>CANREU010000117.1 GCA_947629725.1 uncultured Clostridia bacterium | reverse complement strand
GATACAAAATAAATCCGAACCAATCGTGGGTTACAATCACCCTTGTTGAGTTCGGATTATTTTGATTTGGTGGAGATAATGGGATTCGAACCCATGGCCTGTACGTTGCGAACGTACCGCTCTACCAACTGAGCCATATCCCCGTCGTTTTCGTCTCAATTATACCATGCCCGACGAAAAAAGCAAGCGATTTGCCCCGTTTTTCCGAAAAAATTTCTCGCTATACGGGAAATCTTTCCTCGATGTCCCAGTCGAGCCCCTCCGCCTTTGCACTGTCCCAAAAACTTTCGATGATCTCGAGGATCTCGACGTGCGCCGTCCTGAGCCCGAACTCGAACTGCGTAATGTCGCGCTTCTTTTCCACATCCGCGATTTCTTCCAAAGTGATAAGCGAATTGTCGATCAGGTAACGAATCATCTCGTATGCGTTGAGTTTTTCCATGATCCCGTCCGTCCGTTTTGCGTTCTTTTGATTATACCACGTCTTATGGCGGATTTCAAGCGCATGAGAAAAATTCTTTGCCCGCTTTTGAAAATTCCCGCAAACAATTTGGGAAAAACGGTTGACAGGGCGGAGCAAATGGGTTACAATAATACAGGCAGCGGGGGCATAGCTCAGTTGGTTAGAGCGCGCGCTTCACATGCGCGAGGTCACAGGTTCAAGTCCTGTTGTCCCCACCAAGCTTCCGAGCGGTCCGTGCGGCCGCTCTTATGGGGTTATGGCGCAGTTGGTAGCGCGCTTGAATGGCATTCAAGAGGTCACGAGTTCGAATCTCGTTAGCTCCACCACCTCGTCGCGGCAAGGCGTCTTTTGCGGATTTCCGCGCGAGCGCGAAAATCGCGCCTTTAACGCCTGCCGCTCCTCTTCATCAAAAACCTTTGCTGTGCAAATCTTTTTGATGAGAATTATTGTAGTTCTGCGTCTTGTTTTCAGATGCGGAAATGCAGCATAGCCGCGAGGCAATCCTCGCCAACGGTTGCCTATGGCAACCGTTTTTTGTATTCCGAAAAATTAAGGAGAATCCGCCATGCTACGGAAAAGACTTCTTTCCTTTGTGCTTCTTGCGGTGCTGCTCTTTGCCGCGCTTCCCCTCTCCCTTCCCCTTGCCGTCTCCGCCGCCCAAACGGAGACCTTGAGGGTGGGCTATTTCGCTTTTTCGGGCTATCACGAGAAAACAGGCGAAGGGGAAAACGCGCGCTACAGCGGCTACGGGTATGAATTTTTACAGCACCTCGCGCGGCACGCGGGCTGGAAGTATCGGTATGAGGCATACGACGGATCGTATGACGAATGCCTCAACATGTTACAAACGGGCGAGCTCGACCTCGTCACCTCCGTTTCTTACAGTGAGGAGCGGGCAAAGCTGTTCTGCTTCTCCTCCGAGAACATCGGCACGAAGTCCACGATCTTCACGGTGAAGGCGGGAAACGACAAGGTCGAAAAGGGCAACTATTCGACGTATGACGGCTTGAAAGTCGGCATGCTGAAAGAGAATTCCGCAAACGCCGCGTTCAAGAGCTTCGCCGCCGAAAACAGTTTCGACTGCGATTGGCAGGAAGTCTACGACACCGAGGCCGAACTCGCCTCCGTCCTCCAAAGCGGAGAGGTGGACGGGGTCGTCACGAGCAGTCTCCGCGCCCTCGAAAACGAGTGGCTGATCGAATCGATCGATGCGAATCCCTTCTACGTCTGCGCCCGCCGTGACGAAAAGGGCGAGGAGCTCATCGCCCGTATCGACGAAGCGATCAAGGCGATGGATCTGCAAGAGCCCGACTGGCGGAACGTCCTTCAGAATAAATACTATTCGGCGGACAGCAAGGGCAGCGTGATCCTCGACGCGAACGAGCGGGCCTTCCTCCAAGCCGTAAAGGATTCGGGCAAGCCCCTCACCGTCCTCATGAATCCCGACCGCCGCCCCTATTCCTACTTTGAAAACGGAAAGGCGTGCGGGATCTTCCCCGCCCTCTTCGAGAAGATCGCGGCGAGCCTCCCCATCTCCCCTACCTTTGAATACATCGCCGTAAAGGGCCGCAAGGACTATGCGGAGAAACGGAAGGCGCAGAGCGCGGACATCGTCATCGACTTTGCCGACGACTTCTCCATCGCCGAGACGGACGGCTACAAACTCACGGACAGCTATTTCAACTCCACCCACACCCTGATAAAGAGGCGGGACCATACGGGCCCGATCGGGAGCATGGCGGTCATCAACTATGCCGACAACTCCTATTCCCACTATCTTGCGGACTATGTGGGCCCCGGCGTGGAAGTCAAGCGGTACAACTCCCTCGCGGAGAGCATCCGCGCCGTGAAGAGCGGTGAGTGCGACGCGACCATCACCCTCTCCTACGTCGCCGAGCTCTTCATTTGGGAGGACACGCGGGGCGACCTAACCTCCGAACTCATCGGCGAGGCCTCGTCGAGCTACGCCCTCGGGGTGCGCGCGGACGAAGACATCGCCCTCCTCACCGTCCTCAACAAGTGTGTAGCGGCGTTCGACCGCGCCTCCTCCTCCGCCGTCATCACCGCGGAAGTTGCCAAGTTCCGCCCCGATGCGGAGGGCGGGCTCCTCGTCTTTTTGCGCCGCAACCCGGGCTATATCGCGATCATCGTGGCGGGCGTGTACCTCCTCCTCTTCGCGATCGCCATGCTCGTGTTCCGCACCGTCAACCAGCGGAAGCTCCAGAAGAAGATCGCCGCGGCGACCGCACAGCTCGAAAAGCAGAAGGAGGAACTCTCGGAAGCCCTCCATGCCGCCGACGCGGCAAACCGCTCCAAGACGGTGTTCCTCAACAACATGTCGCACGACATCCGCACGCCCATGAACGCCATCATCGGCTTCACCGCGCTTGCGACCGCCCACATCGACAGCCGCGAACGCGCCCTCGACTATCTCACGAAGATCTCGCAGGCCTCCAACCACCTCCTCTCCCTCATCAACGACGTGCTCGACATGAGCCGCATTGAGAGCGGCAAGGTCCACATCGAGGAGAGGCCCGAGAACCTCGCCGACATCCTGCAGGGCGTCCGCAACATCATCCAATCGGATATTCACGCGAAACACATGGAACTCTTCATCGACACCGTGGACGTCGTCAACGAGGAGGTCTACTGCGACAAGCTCCGCCTCAATCAGATCCTTCTGAACCTCGCCTCCAACGCCATCAAGTTTACGAAGAGCGGCGGCTCCGTCTCCATCCGCATCACCCAAAAGCCCTGCGAAAAGGAGGGCTGCGGGAAGTACGAATTCAGCGTGAGCGACACGGGCATCGGCATGAGCCAAGAGTTTGCCAAGACGGTGTTCGACCCCTTCACCCGCGAGCGCAACTCCACCGTGAGCGGCATTCAGGGCACGGGGCTCGGCATGGCGATCACCAAAAAT
The DNA here is from genome assembly GCA_947629725.1 of uncultured Clostridia bacterium. GTDB lineage: Bacteria > Bacillota > Clostridia > Christensenellales > Borkfalkiaceae > Gallimonas. The sequence goes on along the minus strand of CANREU010000117.1, from coordinate 1,704 downwards.
ATCGTCGATATGATGGGCGGCACCATCTCCGTGGAGACCGAGCAGGGCAAGGGCTCCGAGTTTACGGTCGTCCTCGAGCTCCGCTTCGTCGACTCCGCGCCCGAACTTTGCACCCTGTCCGAGCTTCAGGGCTTCTACGCCCTCGTGGTGGACGACGACCTCGTCTCCTGCCAGAGCGTCTCCAAGATGCTCCGCGCGATCGGCATGCACGCCGAATGGACGGTGACGGGCAAGGAGGCGATCGTCCGCACCGCCGAGGCGATCGAGCTCGGGCACCCCTTCGAGGTGTACATCATCGACTGGTCCATGCCCGATATGGACGGCATCGCGACGGTGCGGCAGATCCGCGCCATCATCGGAGACGGCTCCCCCATCATCCTCATGTCCGCCTACGACTGGTCGGATATTGAGCAAGACGCGCGCGCGGCGGGCGTGACGGGATTTATCAGCAAGCCCCTCTTCGCGACCGACCTCCACCGCGCCCTCGAGCGCAGCCTCGGCAAGACGGCGGAGCCGAAGGAAGAGCCCGAAAAGGTCCCCTACACCTTCGGCGGAAAGCGCGTCCTCCTCGCCGAGGACAACGAACTCAACCGCGAGATCGCCGAGGAGATCCTCGGGGAGGCGGGGCTGCAAGTGGAGAGCGCGGAGAACGGCAAGATCGCCGTCGAGATGCTCGAAAGGTCGGCCCCCGGCTATTACGACCTCGTCCTCATGGACGTGCAGATGCCCATCATGAACGGCTACGAGGCGACGAAGGCGATCCGCGCCCTCGCGGATAAGCGGCTCGCGGAGATTCCCGTCATCGCCATGACGGCGAACGCCTTCGAGGAGGACAAGGAGAACGCCATCGCCGCCGGTATGAACGGGCACCTTGCAAAGCCCATCAATGTCGACGCGATGCTGGGTCTTTTGGAAAATATTCTGAAGAAAAAGGACTGACGAAAAAATCCCGCCTCGCTGCGGGATCTTCGTAAAAATGCACACATGGGGTAGGAAAAAATCCGCCCGCGCCATTTGCGCGGGCGGATTTTTTCACATGATGTTCTTCACGCTGCGGGGGAAGAGGGTCACGTCGCGGATGTTCTCCATTCCCGTGACATACATCACGAACCGCTCGAAGCCGAGCCCGAACCCGCCGTGCGGCACCGAGCCGAAAATGCGCAGATCGAGATACTGTTTGTAGGCGCTCTTGTCCATGCCGCGGGCGTCCATCGCCGCAACGAGTTTCGTGTAGTCCGCCTCCCTCTCGCTCCCGCCGATGATCTCCCCGATCCCGGGGACCAAGAGGTCGGTCGCCGCGACCGTCTTCCCGTCGGCGTTCTGCTTCATGTAGAAGGACTTGATCTCCTTCGGGTAGTCGGTGACGAACACGGGGCGCTTGAACACCTCTTCGGTGAGGTACTTTTCGTGCTCGGACTGCAGGTCGCTCCCCCAATGCACGGGGAAACGGAAGTCCGCATTCTTCTTCTCGAGGATGGCGATCGCCTCGGTGTAGGTGCAGACGGCAAAGTCGCTCGCCGCAACATGGTTGAGCTTTTCGAGAAGCCCCTTTTCCACGAAGCTGTCGAAGAATTTGAGCTCCTCGGGGCACTCCGCGAGCACCGCCTTTATGAGGTATTTCAGAAGATCTTCCGCGATCTCGATGACGTCGGGCAGTTCCGCGAACGCCACTTCGGGCTCGATGTGCCAAAACTCGGCGAGGTG
>CANREU010000116.1 GCA_947629725.1 uncultured Clostridia bacterium | reverse complement strand
GGGGGGAAGCAAGGGGCGGCATCCTCGAGGAAAAGGCAAGAGTGCACAAAAACACGCCGCGGCAGGAGTGCGGCGGCGTGTTTTCTTCAAAATCGCTATATGGGGTCGGATTTTTACGCTCTCCTTCTTCAAAAGAGGAAAGAACAGGTCACTTCTTCATGCCCTTTTTCAGGCGGATCTCCTTCACCGTCTTTTCATAGCCGTGGTCGGAGGGGTGATAATACACCCTGTCTTTCAGCGAGTCGGGGAGGTATTGCTGCTCCACCCAGCCGCCGTAGTTGTGGGGGTATTTATACTTCTTGCTGTCCGCCTTCATCTCCGCGCTGCCGTAGGAATTGTCGCGGAGGTATTTGGGGACGTCGTCGTCCCGCGTGTCGCGCGCGTCCTTCTGCGCCTCCCCCATCGCCATCACGACGGAGTTGCTCTTTTCCGCCTCGCAAACATAGATAATTGCCTCCGAGAGGGGGATGAGCCCCTCGGGCGCGCCCATGTTCTTGAAGGCCGTGAGTGCGGCCGTCGCCATGAGGAGGGCGCGGGGGTCCGCCATGCCCACATCCTCCGCCGAGTGCGCGATGAGCCGCCGTATGATGAGCAGCGGGTCGCACCCGCCCTCGATGAGGCGGTAGGCATAGTAGAGGGCGGCGTTTGAGTCGCTCCCGCGGAGGGACTTGCAGAACGCCGAGAGGATGTCGTAATACAGGTCCTCGTTGTAGGAGAGCGCCTTGCGCTGGATGGACTGTTCCGCGTCGGAGAGGCGGACGTGCACCCGTCCCTCCCCGTCGGGCGGGGTGGTGAGGACGGCGAGCTCGAGGGCGTTATACGCCGTGCGGAGGTCCCCTCCCGCGGTGCGGGCGAGGTGGTCGAGGGCGTCGCCGTCCACCGTCGCGCCGTACTCCCCGAGCCCCTTGCGCTTATCCGAGAGGGCGCGCTCGAGCGCTTCGCGGATCTCCCCCTCCGTGAGGGGCAGAAACTCGAAGACGCGGCAGCGGGAGACGATCGCGGGCGTCATGGAGGCATAGGGGTTCTCCGTCGTCGAGCCGATGAAGAGAATGGTCCCCTGCTCGATCGCGGGAAGCAAGGAGTCGGACTGGGTCTTGTTGAAGCGATGGCATTCGTCGAGCATGAGATAGGTGCGCTTGCCGAACATTTTGAGGTTGTCGCGCGCCTTATCCACCGCTTTCTTTACGTCGGCGACCCCCGCGTTGACCGCGTTGAGTTTGATGAACTCGCCGTTGGTCTGCGAGGCGATGACGTGGGCGAGCGTCGTCTTGCCGCACCCGGGAGGTCCCCAAAAGATGCAGCTGCCGAGACGGTCGAGCGAGATGGCGCGGCGGAGGAGGGACCCCTCCGCCACGATGTGCTTTTGTCCCACGAACTCTTTGAGGGTGGAGGCGCGCATCCGCTCGGCGAGCGGCTTCGCCTTCTCCTCGTTGTCGTTGAAATCGAAGAGATCCATGTTACGCGCCGATCAGTTCCTTGATCTTGGGGGCATTTTCCTTGCCGAGCTCGTAGCCCTTTTCGAGGGCGAACTCGAAATCTTTGAGACGGTATTGGTCCATGTCGCCGAGGGCGGGCTCCAGCCACAGGTCGACGTATTCGCGTTCCTTCCTCTTGCGCTCGGTGGAGCGGGTGTCCACGATGTCGATACAGCGGAGCAGGGTGTTGATGAGCTGCCCCGAGGCCTCTTTGGAATACGGGAGGTTGCCGAGCACGTCGACCGCGACGATGACCTCCGAGCCCATCCGCTTGAGTTCGAGGGTGGGCACGCGCTCGAGGACGCAGCCGTCGACGAGCATCTCATACTGCCCGAGGGTGATGGGGGTGAAGACGCCGGGGATGCAGCTCGAAGCGAGCACCGAATCGGCGACGTTCCCCTCTTTCAGAACAACCGTCTCGCCGCGGATGAGGTCGGTCGTCACACAGCGGAAGGGGGTGGGAAGTTCGTGGAAGTTCTTCTCGCCGCCGATGAGGGAGACGATGAGTTTGCGCGCCTTATCCATGCGCATCAGCCCGTTCTTGTGGAGGGGGTTGAGGTTGAGGGTGGCGATGTCGTTGAGTTTGAGCCCGAGCACCGTCTCCTTCATCTTTTCGGGAGAGACCCCCGCGCTGTAGCACGCGCCGACGATCGAGCCCATCGAGCATCCCGAGACGTAGTCCGCATGGATCCCCTCTTCCTCCATCGCCTGCAAAAAGCCGATGTGCGCCACACCGCGCGCACCGCCCGCGCCGAGGCAAAGTCCCAATTTTTTCTTCATAATTCCTCCTTCTGCGGCGTAAGAATAGGCGATGGCAACCTTACGACGTCTTGCCGGAGTGGCGCCTGCGCTCCTCTCCCTTGCCGCGATGATCCTGTTTTTATGCTTTCCCCTCCGCTACACCGAGAGCGTGCGCGAGGGGATCTCTCTATGGGCGGCGAGCGTGCTCCCCGCCGTGTTCCCCTTTCTCGTGCTCTCCGCGATCCTCACGGGAAGCGGGCTCTTTTTCAGATTTTCCGCCCTGCTTTCAAGGCCCGCGAAACTCTTCCGTGGGGGCGCGCGTCCTTGCCGAGCTCAAAAAGACGGGCGCCGTTTCAAACGAAGAGCTCTTCCGCGCCGCATGCCTTGCGACGACTTCGGGCCCCATGTTCCTCGTGGGCGCCGTGGGGGCGCGCATGTTTTCGAGCCCCGCCGCGGGGTGGGTGCTCTTTTCCTCCCACCTTTTAGGGGTGTGGACGGTTTCCCTCCTTCTCGGGATCGGGAAAAAGGCTCCCGTCTCTCCGCCCCGCCTTCCTCCCGCGCGTGGGGACGACCTCATCGCGCAGGCGGTCCTCTCCGTCCTCGCCGTGGGAGGCTCCATCGCCCTTTTCTACGCCTTCGGGCAGATGCTCTCCGACTTCGATCTTCTCGGGCTCTCCCGCTTCCCCGTTCTTGAGGGGCTCCTCCGCGGGCTCCTCGAGATGACCTGCGGCTGCAAGCTCCTCTCTTCGGAACTCTCCCCTGTCCGCCTCGCCGCGGCGGCCTTTCTCACGACCTTCGGCGGGGCGTGCGTGCTCGTCCAGCAGCTCGCCTTTTTGAAGGGCGCGGGCGTAAAACCCCTCCCCTTCCTCGCCGTAAAGGCGGCGCAGGGGCTCGTTGCGGGCGGCGTGTGCTATCTCTTCGCCCTTCTTCTTTAACCGTATGCGCCGAGCAGTTTGAACTGCGAGCAGTAGGCGCGGGCGTCCGCAAGGGCGCGCTTCACCCTGTCGCCCAAAAGGTCCCCCGCAAACTCGATGAAGAAGCGGTATTTGCCGAACGCCTCCTTCACGGGGCGGGACTCGATACGGGTGAGGTTGAGGGAATATCGCTGGAAAATTTTGAGGAGACCGAGGAGGGACCCCGGCTCGTGCGCGCACACCGCGCAGAGGAACACCATCGCGCTGCGCACTTCCTCCGCCCCGCCCCGCCGCACGAGGAGGAAACGGGTGAAGTTCTGGCGCGCGTCCGCAATGTTCTCGGGCGAGAGGACGACCCCCTCCCTTTGGATGTGCGCGCCGACGATCCCCGCCGAATGCCCGTCGAGCTTTTCGAGGCTCTCCGCCGTCGAGGCGACGGCGACCCGCCTTGCCCGCGGGAAACGGGCGCGCAAAAATTCCCCGCACTGCGAGAGCGCCTGATCGTGGGAATAGATCGTGTCGATGTCCTCCGTCTTCACCCCTTCGAGGGTGGCGAGACGGTGGTCGATGGGGAGAAGATACTCCTCGATCCCGAAGACCTCCTTCTTTTCGAGCAGGTCCAAAACGGGCAAAACGCCGCCGTTTAAGGCGTTCTGCACGGGGAGCACGGCGTAGTCCGCCGCCCCCGAGAGGAGGCGCTCCACGGCCTCCGCGAAGGTGTAGCAGAGGGAAATATCGCACCCCATTCTCATCTTTTGCGCCGCGAGTTCGGAGTAGCTCCCCGCAGGACCCAGGCAGGCGATCTTCACATTCTCCCCCATATCACACTTTCTCCGCGATGTCGTAAATGAGCCGCTCGGTGTCCTCCCAGCCGAGGCAGGGATCGGTGATGGACTGCCCGTAGACGATGTCGCGGCTCTGGCACCCCTCCACGATGAAGCTCTCGATCATGAATCCCTTCACGATCTTGCGGAAGTCGGCGTCGTAATTTCTGTTCTGGAGCACCTCCTCCACGATCCTGATCTGCTGGCGGTGCTTCTTCCCCGAGTTGGAGTGGTTGGAGTCGATGATGACGGCGGGGTTGTGGAGTTGCCCGCCCGCCGCGGCATAGCTCTCCGCGACCTGCATCACCGTCTCGTAGTGGTAGTTGGGGATGTCGTTGCCGTAGTTGTCCACCCGCCCGCGGAGGACGGCGTGGGCGAAGGGGTTGCCCCCCGTCTGTACCTGATAGTTGTGGTATTTGAAGACCTGCGCACTCTGCGCCGCGAAGATGGAATTGATGAGGACGGGAATGGACCCGCTCATGGGGTTCTTGATCCCCACGGGGAGCTCGATCCCGCTCGAGACCAAGCGGTGCATCTGGTTCTCGCTCGACCGCGCGCCGATGGCGACGTAGGTGAGGAGATCCTCGACGTAGGCGTAGTTCTCGGGATAGAGCATCTCGTCGGCGGCGGAGAGACCGGATTCCGCGATCGCGGTGAGGAGAAGCTCGCGGATCGTGCGGATCCCGCGGAGGGTATCCTCCTTATGCTCGGGATCGGGCTGGGAGAACATTCCCTTGTAGCCCACGCCGCGGGTGCGCGGCTTCGCCGTGTAGATACGGGGGATCAGAACGAGCTTTTCGCCCACTTTCTCGTTCAGCTCCCCGAGACGGCGCACATATTCGAGGACGGGCGCGGGTTCATGCGCGGAACAGGGTCCCACGATCACGAGCATCTTGTCCGACTTGCCCGTGATGACGTCCGTCGCGAGCCTGTCGCGCTCCCTCTTGACGGCGGCAAGCCGCTTCGGAACGGGATTCTCCGCGATGATCTCCTCTGCGGAGGGCAGGCGGATCTGCTTTTCAAACATGGTTCTCTCGGCCTCTCAGGATATATTCGTAGACGGCGGCGGGAACGTATGCCTCGAAGGGCTTCCCGAACGCGATGCAATTCTTTACGAGCGTGGAGCTGATATAGCGGTTCTCGCGCTCGGCGGGGAAATAGA
>CANREU010000115.1 GCA_947629725.1 uncultured Clostridia bacterium | reverse complement strand
GCACGAGGGTGACCATCCCGGGGACCATCATGGTCGCGAGGAGCAATCCGAAGAGGATGTTCTTCCCGCGGAATTTGAGTTTGGCAAAGGCATACGCCGCAAACGCGGAGGTGAGGAGCCCGATGATAGTGGGCGGGAGCACGATCCAAAGGGTGTTGAAGAACCCTTTTAAGATGGTGAGGTCCGACCCGCGCATGGGCTCGAACACGGCCTTATACCCTCCGAAGTAGATCCCCTCCATAGGGAACCACGTGAAGTGGGAGCGGTTGACTTCGAGCGTCGTCTTGAAACTTGTGACGATGACGATGTAGAAGGGAACGAGCACCCACAGGGTGAAGAGCACGAGGAAGAGGTAGACGAACACCGTCTTCGCGATATTTGCGGGGTTGGACGCGATGGAACGGATCTTCTTCTTTTGCTCTGCGGGGTGAGACGCCCCCGTGCGGAGGGCGCGCGCCGCGTCTTCGGGGATCTCGGCGCTCATGTTTTGACAGCGTTCAGTCATCATAACTCACCCACTTTTTGGAAATTACGAAGTTCGCCGCGGTCACGACCCCGATCATGAGCGCGAGCACCCAGCCGACGGCGGAAGCCACCCCGAGTTCGTTCCCCGTCAGCTTGTTGTAGAGGTAGTAGACGATGGTGATATTCGCCCCGCCGACCGCCGAGGTATCCCTGCCCACCATGATCTGGAAGCGGGTGAACTCCTGCAAGGAGCCGATGAGCCCCGTGACGAGCAGGTAGAACACCGTGGGAGAAATGGCGGGAAGGGTGATCTTGAAGAACTTTGTGAACATGCCCGCGCCGTCGATCTCCGCCGCCTCGTAGCACGACTTGTTGATGTTCGTGAGCGCCGCCGAGAGCAGGATGATGTTGAATCCCGTCCCCGACCAGAGCATGACGACGAACATCACGAAGCGGAAGAGCCCCGGTGAGTAGCTGATCCAGTTGATCGCCTCCATGCCGAACTGCCCGAGAATGGAGTTCAGAATGCCGTAGTCCTTGTTGAACACCCACTGCCACATGAAGGTGACGGCGACGAGCGAGCAGACATACGGGATAAAGAACACCGTCTGGAAGAACTTCTTCCCCCTTTTACAGTTGAAGAGCATCATGCTGATGAAGACGGAGACGGCGAGGGACACGACCGTTGTGAACACGACAAAGAGCGTGTTTTCAACGGACTTCCAGAACTTCGGGTCGGTGAGGACGGTGACGAAGTTGTCGAAGCCCACGTTCTTCACGACATACGGGAAGAACTCGTCCGTATAGTCGGAGAAGAGCCGCAGCCCGTCGAAGTGGTTGAAGGAGACATAGAAGGAGAGGACGAGGGGCACCATGCCGAAGATGAGGAACCCGAGGATGGGGACACCCACAAAGATCCACCCCATCACTTCCTCCGCATTCGTCCCCTTTCTCTTCTTCCGCTTGGGAGCGGGAGGGAGAGCGGCCGCTTGGATCTTGTCGGCCTCAAATGGCTCCCCCGCCTGCTCCGTCCTTTCGAATTCGGCCATAGCAGACCTCCTTTACGGGTTGGGATCGGGCAACGCGCCCGGGTGGGTGCTATATGTGTACTTATAGAGTTTCTCCTGCGTGGGCTGTCCCCATGTATCGAAGAGCTGCCGCACCGTCTTGTGGTTCTGCGACTTCGGCTCGCGCACCTCGTTGTTGAGGCAGTTCGCCCAGTCGTCGATCCAGTTCCAGTCGGTGAGGTACCACCAGTCGGCGGGCGTCTCATACTGCGCCGCGTCGACGAACACCTGCGAGTTCTTGGGCGCCTTGTCGGGCTGAAGGAAGACTTCGGAGTTGGCGATGTCGATCTGGTTGGGGATGCAGAAGCCCGCCTTTGCCTGGCCGCTCTGCCCCTCCGGACCCGCGATGTACTTCACGATCTCCCAAGCCGCCGCCTTCTTCTTGGAGCGGCGGGCGATCGCAAGCCCCATCGAGCCGCTGTGCCCCGCCTGCACGCCGTGCACGGTGACGTTGCCCTCTGCGTCGTACTCTTTATACATGGGAAGAGGGGCGACGTCCCAGCTGTCCTGATCCTTCATCCAGCTGTTGCGCTCGCCGATGTGCTTGCGGAGGTTGGTGACCTCGGCGCGGAGCCCGACGAACATGCCGATGGAGCCCGTCGAGAAGCGGTCGCGCGCGGACTGGTCGCCGATGGAGGTCTGCCCCATCGAGGTGTTCACGCCCTCTACGACGGTGACGCCGTCCGTCATCGTCCCCACTTCTTCGCCCTCGGGGGTCGTGAGAGAGACGAACTCGAGGAAGGCGTCGTACATGGCGGGAAGGCGGTTGCAGCTGCTTTGCCACGACTTGTCGCCCGAAGCCGTCTTGTCGGTGTAGGAGACGATCTCGCCCGCGTTGTAGTGGGTGCCGTTGACGTCGATCCCCGCGGCAATATCATCCTTCACGATCCAGTTGGGGGTGTCGTCGTTGAGGGTGAACTTGTAGTAGCCCATCGGGTCGCCGTTGGCGTCTTCCCCTTCGGGGACGTACTCCACGCAGTCGCCGCCGATCCCCCAGCCGTAGTTGAACCACCACTCGGTGAAGTAACCGTTTTCGCAGTTCACGGTCGCGCCGTTGATATTCACGTTCGTGATCTCCTTCTGCATCCGCATGCCGAGGGCGGTCACTTCATTCCAGCTCATGGGGACTTTGTTGTTGAAGTACCACTGCCCGTCCTTCTCAAAGTACCCCTTCTCGGGATAGCCCGCCGCCTTTGCTTCCGCCGCCGTGAGGGAGAGGTGCGTGATGTTCATCTCCTTGAGGTACTCGCGGTTGTAGTAGAGCACGGAGGGACCGATGTCTTTGGGCAGCGCCCAGAGGGTGGAAGTCTCGGTCACCGTGCGCGTCGCAAGGTCGAAGCGGTAGCGGTTGAGCCCCTGCTCCCAGATGGCGCCCGGCTCCAAAAACTCGTCGAGCCCCTCATATTCGGGCTTGGGGTTGCCGTTCGCGTCGGTGAGGTTTTCGAGGTACCCCGCCGCCGTCCACTTCTTGAACTGACGGTCGGGCACGTACACGACGTCGGGCGGGTTGTTGCCCGAGAGCTGCATGGCGTTGGTGTCGTAGTCGCCGTGCTCGGGAGAATAGTCGACGTAGATCTTCTTCTGCTGGCCTATGGTGCGGTTGAATTCGTCGACGAGGTCGGCAAAGACCTCCGCCTCGTCCGCTTCGCCCGCGCCCCAGAAGGTGACGGTCGTAAAGCCTTTGCCGCCGCCCTTGCCGCCACCGCCGTCATCATTGCCGAAGCCGCCTCCGCACCCCGCGAGCCCGACTGCCGCACTCGCCGTCATGAGAGACGCAACCGAGAGAACGACCGCTTTTTTGAGTTTCATAATGTTTCCTCCTATTTCCAAAAATTGTTTCTCCCTCCCCCGCCGATTTCGGGAGTACGGCGGGAGAGGAAGCGATGATCGTCAGGCCTGTGCGTTCGCGACCGCGATAGCGCCGAGACCGAAGTTGCCGTCCCCCTCACCGACCACCTTCATGAAGAAGGTGAGGGTAGTAGCCTCGGTGACGGTGACCGTCACTTCGACCTTTACGCCTTGACTGCTGTTGCCGGTCCCCGCGATCACGCGCGTTGTGGTGAGGACCGTGTTGCCCTTTTCATAGACGGTGAGGTCAACGGATTTATTCCATGCCGAGATCCAAAGGGTGACCGTTGCATTTTGGGTGACGTCCACACAGATCGCCTGCACGTTGTCGCACCACTTGAATTTGTCGGTGCCCGTTGTCGTACCGGTGCCTTCTGCTCCCTTGCCGTCCGACCATTTGAAGGATTGGTTCGCAAAGTTGTCTCCGCCGCCGCCCTGTCCGCCGATGCAGTTGATGCCGTGGATGACGTGGCTCTCGACGTCCTTCGTCACGAGCCCGTTCCCGCCGTCGCAGATATACGCCCAGTCGAGGGTGCCTGCCGCGGTAAGGTCGACGGCTTCGCCGCCCGACGTGAGGGTATGGCTCTCTTCCACTGTTGCCGCTTCCTTCTCGACGCGCGCCGCATTGCCGACGACTGCGATCGCGACAAGGGAAACGTTGTCCTTCCAGCCCTTATCCTCCTCTCCCCAGACGGTGAGTTTGATCGTGAAGGTCTTTTCCTCTTCGCCGAAGCTTTCCATATCGGGCGTGAAGACGAGTTTCTTGCACTTGTCGTCGTTTTCCGAGTTCGCCTTGTTGGAGAATTCAAACTTCGCGTACTCCACATCGCCGTAGGAGAAGGAGATCACGTTCTTCGCGTGCCATGCGCCCGTGAAGATCGCGATGTACTTCACGTCCTTCGTCACCTTCACGTCGAAGGAGACGGAGACGGTGCCCGCGTCTTCATTTTCGCTCTTGAACGTCCAGCCGTCGGTGTAGCCGAAGTAGCTCGCCTTTTCCTTGTCGTCCCCGTTATACCACGTGAAGTGCGTTCTGTAATCGCCGAATGTGGCCGATTTCGCCCTCGAGAGGTCGCCGATGAGGCTGCCGCCCGCCATCTTGTGGACGTTGTCGTTGCGGAAGAAGTGCCAGTCGAGGGTGGCGTTCGTCTCGTCGAGCTCGTCGAGGTTGACCGTCTCATCGGAGCCGTTGGGATAGTCGGTCGGATTGACGGTGACGTTGAGTTTCACGGTGACGTTGCATTCGAGCACGGTGCCGTCCTTTTCCGCCTTCACGACCGTTTTGCCGATCCCCTTCGCGGTGATCTCGCCCGAGCTCGCGTCGATGTCGGCGATCTTGCTGTCGTTCGTCGAGAAGACGACGCCCGCAACATCCGAGCCGCCCTCCCCTTCCGTCATCTTGAGGGTGTCGGTGGGGTTCGTGCCGAGCGTGAGGACGACCTCGTCCTTATTGAGTTTGTATTCGACGACGTTCACGGTGATCGTAAACGTCTTTCCGCCGACGGTCGCCGTAACGGTCCCCTGCCCCTTCGCATTCGCCGTGATGACGCCCTCGGGGCTCACTTCGATATACTCGTCGCCCGCGGTGACCTTATATTCCGCCTTGAAGGTGCGGCTCGGGTTCGCGGCGATCTCGATCTGCAAAGTCTTCTCCACGGAGAGAGTGACCTCTGCGCCGCCCGTGAGGGTGTATTCCGTGACCGCAAAGGTAAGTTCCCCTTCGCCCTGATAGCTCGCCGTGCCCTGAATGTTGCTGATGACAAGCTCTTTCTGCTTCACCG
>CANREU010000114.1 GCA_947629725.1 uncultured Clostridia bacterium | reverse complement strand
GCTTGCCGTTTTCGGTCTGTTCGTATTTCCGATCATTCGGGCGGGGCGAAGTGGTCCTTCTCCGTTCTCCCCCACATGCGCGCGATGATGCGCATGCGGACGGGCGCGGGCGCGAGCGCGGATACAAATTGTATCGTTCTGTTCCAAAAGCCCGGGATCACCCGCCGCCTGTTCTTTTTCACCGCCTTGAGAGCGATCGCGGCGACTTTATCGGGAGACATGGCGGAGAGGCGCCCGAAGAGCCCGTGGGTGCGGATGTTCTCCTCGATGTCGGGCCGTGTGGGCATCCCCCCGGGGAGGACGCAGGTGACCTTCGCCCTGCCCTTCAGCTCGTGGCGGAGCCCCGCGAGGAACTGCTCGAGCGCCTTCTTCGTGGCGCTGTAGAGGGCAAAATAGGGCATGGGGCGGCACCCCGAAACGCTCCCCACGCAGAGGAGCTCGGAGGAGCCGTCGAGCGGGGTGCGGGCAAGAAATGCGCGGCAAAAGGAGACCGCTCCCTCAAAGTTCACCCGCGTTTGGAAGACGAGGCGGGCCTCGTCGTACCTCTCGAACGCCATCTGCGTATCCGCCCCCGCGACGTACACGAGACGGGAAAAGCGGGCGCCCCCGAGGTCGGCGTGCGCAAAGAATGCGGCGCGGCTCTCCGCGCTCGCAAGGTCGCATGGATAATAGGAGACGTCGGCGCCGAGCGAGCGGGCCTCCTCCGCAAGGGCGGCGAGCCTCTCTTCGCTCCGCCCCGTGAGGTAGAGCGCTTCCCCGCGGGAGGCGAGGAGCCGCACGAAGGCGCGCCCGAGGCCGCCCGTCGCGCCCGTTATGAGCGTGTACATACTCCCCTCCTCAGCCGTTCTGTTTGAGAATGTCTTCCCTCTCGAGGAGAGGATAGCTCAAAAGTTCCCTCCCCTCCCTGTCGGCACCGCTCCAATCGATCTCCGTGATGCGGCGGTTGCCGTATGTCGTGTAAAAATAGTGCAATTTGTCGCAATTGTAGCAGGAGGTGTACACCGTCTTCTCGTAGCCGTGCTCCACCTGTGCGCAGCCGTCCACCTGCTCCACCGCGCCGAGGATGTGGAAGAACTGCCCCACGTCCTCCGCCTCCGTCCCATAGATATGCGCATTCTCCTTTGTGAAGACGGCGCGCACGAAGCGGGAGACGGAAGAGAGGTCCCCGGGGAGCCCCATGCCCCCCATGCCGCGGCTGTAAGGCGAGATGGGCAGACGCTCCGAAAACCTGTTTTCGGCGAGGCGGGAGGTGACCTGCATATGGTCGGCAAGGCGGAGGAGATGATAGTCGAAGGGCGGGCTGTTGGTGAGGGCGCCCGTCGGGTTTTCAAAGATGTGCAGCCCGTCCTCCCGCGGCTCGATGACGAGGGACTCTTTCCCGTCCGAAAGGAGATAATGGAGGGGGGAGAGCGGGTAGTTTTCGCCGAAGGGGATCGCGGCGAAGTTCACCTTTCCGAGGAGGGAACGCGCCTCCTCGAGGGTCTCGCAAGTGCCTAGAAGGTGCAGGGTGAACTCATAGGGCGCGAGATCGATCTTCCCCTCTTGGGGGGGCAGGTAGCGGGCGTAAGCGGGGAAATTGAGCCCCGCGAGGGCGAGCCCCTTCTCGTTTGCCGCCTCGTAGAAGAGGGGGTAGTTGCCCGCAAGGTGCGCCGTGCCGTAGATCGCAAGGTGACGCTTGAGCGCCCCCGCCGCGCGGAAAGAGAGCGGGAAATTGCGGGGGACGAACACCGCCCGTTCCCCGTAGGTGCACTCATAGTCGAGCGTGCGCCCGAAGTAGCGGTCGCCCGCCGAAAAAGAAATTGCCGTACACATAGGTTCCTCCGTTAAGGCATCCTGAATTCGGCGTGCAAGAGCCGCCCGCCGACGTTCTCGTCTACATAGATCGCGCCCGCCTCCCTGCGGAAGGCGCGGACATATTCCCGCCCCGCAAGCGTTACGCGGAAGGTCGCCCCGTCCCCCTCGGGGGAGACGGAATAGGCGCCGCGGAGCTTCCCCTCCTCACCCGAAAGAGGGCGGCAGGTGAGGACGAACTCCCCGCCCTTCAGTTCGAGCCCGATCTTTTCAAAGCGCGGGAGAAGGTCCTCCCCGCCGAGGGTGAGCGCCGTGCATTCGTAAGTCCCCGCATAGGGCTCCGTGAGTTCGGAGAGAGAGCTCATCGAGGCGACGTCGCACCCCGCGAGAAGAAGCGCGCAGGCAAGGGCTGCGCCGAGAGCAAGTTTTCGCATGTACGCAGTTTTTGCGTCTTTGCGGAAAACGATACCTTACTTCCCGTTCTCCCCCGCGATCTCCTCCACGATGGACGCGGCGAGCCGCACGAGCCCGGAACAGGGCCGCTTGCGGTAATACTCCGCCGTGCGCGCCTCCGCGTCCGGGGAGCGCTCCGCCCTGATGCCCGCCCCCGAGAGGAGCTCCCCGCAGTTGAGGCTGCCCGTTTGGGCGCGGAATCTCTTGGCGAACTCCTGCACGAGCGCATACATCCCGCTCTTGCCGAGTTCGGGGAAGAGCAGCCCGAGCGCCATCGCGCCGCCCGAGACGGCGCCGCACGTCTCGCGGAGACGCCCGATCCCCCCGCCCATCGGCAAGGTCATCGCGAGCGCCGTCCGGACGTCTGCCCCGCTCCTTTCGGCAAAGGCGAAAACGACCGCCTGCGCGCAGTTATACCCCTCTCTGAAATTTTTTTCCGCGAGCTCCGCCGCCCCCATTTACTTTTCCTCCGTCTTCTGCTATAATCAAAGCATGACTTTATTTTACACGACCTCTGCGGATCGCGGCTTCCTCGCCCGCGTCCTCTCCCTCTGCGGGGCGGACGAAAGAAACATGCTCCGTACCCAAAGCGGAAAACCCTATCTGCCCGGCGGCCCCTTTTTCAGTTTCACCGACACCGAGGGGTTCTCCGCCGCCGCCGTGGGAGACTGCGAAGCCGGGCTGGACGCGGAGAGAAGGAGAGCCCGTCCCCTTGCCGCCGTAAAGCGCCGCCTCTCCCCCGAAGAGCGGGAGGAGGACTTCTTCCGCCTGTGGACGGCGAAGGAGGCCTATATCAAATACCGCGGAGAGACGATCGCCCGTCTTCTCCCCTCTCTATGCTATCAAAAGGGCGCGCTGCTGATGCACGGCGCGCCACTCGGGGTCTTTCTGCAACATTTCGAGCTCGCGGGCTGCTGCCTCTGTCTCTGCACCGAACGGGAGACCTCCGTTCTCTTCCGAGAGCTCTAAACCTCGTACCACTCATTCTCCTCGGGGACGACTGCCCGTATCCCGGGGAGTTTTTCTTTTGCCGCCGCCTCGAACTTGTCCATCGAAATTTTGTGGGTGAAGGGCGGGAACGCGTCGTCGAAATGGTCGGCAAACACGGCTTTGGGGGCGAACGTCTCGAGGAAGGGGAGCATGTAGCGGTGCATCCGCTGCCGCCCCTGATAGGGAAAGACGAGAAGGTCGGCCCCCTGCGGATATTCGGTGTTCTCCTCCATGCCCGCGGAGCCGAGCACGAACACCCGCTTCTCCCCGTCGGAGATCTCGAAGGCGAGGGTGTCCCCCGCGAGCTTGAATTTGCGGCACCCCTCGAGGAGGGCGACCGCCGTCTTTGCGCGGAGCCACGTGCGCGGGGAGAATACCACGCCGAGCACGGTGCCCACGTCGAACACGCAGTGCCTGCTGCGGTAGGTGCGGATCTTGAACGCCCCCACCGTGTATTCCTCATTCGCCTCGATGGGGAGCATGCAGTCGGTATCGAAGCCGTACTTTCCCGCCCGCTCGATGCCGTTGCGGGAGACGTACACCTTGCGCACGCCGTCCTTCGTGAATGCGTCGATGTCGCCGAAGTGGTCGAGATGGGGATGGGTGATGAAGATGGCGTCCGCCGTCTTCGCCTCCTCAACGGGGAAGGGCGCCGCCTTCTTGTTGTATTTCCGCAGATAGGGATCTATCAAAAGGCGCGTGTCCCCGCTCTCCAAGAGAAGGGACGCAGTGCCGTACCATTTGATTCTCATTCACTCTCCTCGGCGTCCGCCGGAACGGGCGCGTACAGGGAGAATTATATCATACTTTCATGGGTTAGGCAAGTTTTTGTATAACCCTTAATCATCTTTTTTTGCCGATTTTTCGTCCTCTTCCCTCTTTTTTCGCTCCCGCGCGCGCATTTCGGAGAAAAAGGAGGTGAGCTGCGCCGAGCACTCCGTCTCAAGCACCCCGCCGACGACCCCGATCCTGTGGTTGAGGAGGTTCGCCCCCGCGAGCTCCGCCGTGAGGCTCCGCCCCTTCTGCTCGTAGGCGCCGAAGCAGACCGTTTCGATGCGGGCGTTGAGCGCCGCCCCCATGCACATGGGGCAGGGCTCGAGGGTGACGTAGAGCTCCGCGTGCTCCAACCGCCATGACTTCAGTTTGCGGCAGGCGGCGTCGATCGCGCGCATCTCGGCGTGCGCCGAGGCGAGCTGGAGCTTGGTGCGGAGGTTATACCCCCGCCCGACGATCTTCCCCTCCGAGACGACCACCGCGCCGACGGGTACCTCCCCCGCCGCCTTCGCTTTTTCGGCAAGGCGGATCGCCTCGCGCATGAATTTTTCTTCCATTTTACTCTCCGCCGAACGCCGCGCCGAGATCGGCGACGGCTTCGCCGCATTTTTTCAGAATATCTCCGAGCTCCCCTTCCCCGAGGGGGTGGGAGGCGGAGTCCCTGCCCGCCTCCACCGTGAAGGCGGGAATTTTCAGCGTCTCCACGCACCAATCCTTGTAGCCGCCCGCGGAAAGAGGCGTCTCCGCAAGGGGATAGCCCGTGCTCTCCGAGAGGACCTCCGCATACTTTTTATCCCGCTTTGCGCGCAAGGGGGGCTGGCGGAACCGCCAATAGATCTCCTCCCCCTTCGTGTGCCAGCTCACCGTGTAGGCGGGGTGGACGTGCAGGGTAAAATTCGCGAGAGCCCGCGATTCGGGCGCCGAGAGCGGGAACTTTCCGATGTACCCCTCGGGGCCCGCTTCGGTGCGGTTGCCCGCGCCCTTCCCCCACCGTGCCGGGAAGTTGACGTTGAGGTCCACCCCCTCCGCGTTCGCCTTCCAAAGCCCGTCCCCGCGCTGCACGCGGAGGGCGCCGTCGGGGTTGACGAGGGGCACGAACCACACGCCCCCTTTCTTTACGCCACGCGCGATATGGTCGAGGGCGAGGAGGGAGACGATCCACTCCCGCGCGTGCATCGCGTATTGCGAGATGCCGATCTTTCCTTCGGGCGAGCCGACGAAAAAGG
>CANREU010000113.1 GCA_947629725.1 uncultured Clostridia bacterium | reverse complement strand
CGCGAGCCGCGCCATGCGGGTGTCGAGAGTGGGCGCGATGTGGTTGAACGCCCTCCGCGACTGCCAATAGAAGGTCGGATCCTCCTCCTCGAGCTCCCCCGCGGCGCCGATGTCGCAGAATTGGTTTCCCGCGGCGAACTGCATGTTGAGCTGCCAGCCCCGTTCCACCTGCCGCCTCTCCGCCTGCCTCTTCTCAAAGTCCTCGCGGACGGCCCGCACGACCTCTTTCCGCCGCCGTTCCTCCCGCGCCTTTTCGAGCTTTTCTTCCTTATTCACTTGTATCCTCCTTTTCTTCGGAGAGCTCCTTTATGAGCCTCCGTTTTTCCCGTTCGAGCTCCTCGTCGGTCATCGACGAGTAGTCCGTCTCCTCCTCGAGGAGCTTCACCGCTTTGAGGTCGGGCGGGACCTCCTTGCGGGTCTCCTTTCTCTTCAAAAGTTTGAGTTCCCCGCCCTCCACGCCGTATTCCTCGGTGACTTCCCCCACCGTGTAGCCGAGGGCGACCTTCATGATCGCCTCCCGCAGTTTTTCGCCGCTCATCTCTTCCTCCTCAATGCTCTGATCTTTTTCTCCTTGTCCCGCGTGATCTCCGAGACATTTTTCTCCGTTTTGGGGACATGGGGCCGCCTCATGAGGTAGTAACGGAGCTCGTCCATCGCGTGGTCGTCCCGCTTTACGGGGCTCTCCTCCGCCCCCCAAAAGTACCCCTTGAATTCGCGGATCATGTGCGGGCAGCTCGAAAAAATGTAGAGATCGGGCATGCCGTTCCCCCTTTTTAAGTAGCTCTTCACCCGCGCGATCCCGCTGAACACGTCCTTCTCCACGCGGGGATCGACGAGGATCCCCCGCTCGTAGAAGAGCTCGCTCACCGACTTCGCGGAGGCGAGGGTGCGCTGCCCGGCGGCGGGGTCGATGAGGGCGGAGAGCCGCCCCTTCCCGTCCCGCTTCCAGCCGATCTTCTCGGAGATCGCAAAGAGGGCGCGGGCGTGCTCGTCCACGTCCATCCCCGCCGCATAGTGCTCGGCGACGACGTAGACGTTCCCGTCGAAATCCACCGCGTACCAATGGGCGGAGAGCGGGTTTTTGAGTCCCGGGTCGATGGAGACGGTGTCCTGCCACTCCTTCGGGACGGAGAAGGGCTCGATGACGTGCACGCTCTCGTCGAACTCGGGGTACACGAGCCCCTCCCGCGTGCAGAATTTTCCGTAGCGGCGGGACTGCAGAGTCGTCTCGTCCATCGTCGTCTCCAAGAGGGCGATCTCTTTTTTGGAGAGGAAGGGGTTGTCTGCCCACTCCATGAACTCATACCACACCTCGGGGTTGTTTTTGGGGTTGAGGTAGATCTCCTCATAGAGGAAGGTGAGGCCCTTCAAGGGGGTCATCGTGCCGAAGATGTCCCCCTCCCTGTCGGCGACCCTCATCCTGCACTCCTCGTAGATCTCCTGCGGGGGCTCCTCGTCGAACCACACGAAGTCGAGGGAGCTCCCCTGAAAGCGCTCCCGCCCCTGATCGCAGCTCTTGAACCCGATGACGGAGATCCCGCCGAACACGTTTTTGATAAAAATCTGGTCGATGACCCCCGAAGCGGGGCTGTCCTTCCTGCCGCTCGTCATCACGATGTCCTCGATCCAGTCGGGGCGGAGGTAGGAGAGGATCTTCCGCTGCGCCACGTCCCGCTGGACCTGCGCCGTGAGGGAGACCACCCACCCGAACACGTCCTTCTTATTTTTGCGGTACGGGTGGTTGCCGCGGGCGAGCCACACCGCCTCCGCCGCGCCGCACTCCGTCTTCCCCGAGCGGTTGCCACCGAACACCCAGCGGTTGCGCTTCTTGCACTTATGGAAGAGGAGCTGCTTTTTGTGCTTCTTCCGCCCCGTGTTGTAGCGGGCAAGGCGGTCGTTTTCCCGCCTCTTCTTCTGCTCGCGCTCGATGGCGGCGATTTTCTTCACCAATTCGCTCATTTTCGCCCAAATCTCCTCCGTTTTTTCCCGGCGCGTGCGCTATCCTTTGAGGCATGAAAAAACTCCTTCTTCTCGCGTTTTCCGCCCTCTTTCTCGTTACGGCGCCCGTCCGCCCCCTCTCCGCTTCCGCCGCGGGGAGCGGGTACTCTGTCGTCCTCTCGCGGGAGGCGCCCCTCCTCTCTTCCCCCGACGGGGAGGAACTCTTCCTCCTTCCCTACACCTACTGCGTGCGCGTCCTCGAAGAGGGGGAGGAGTATTGCGCCGTCGAATACGGGGAAAACGGCGAGGGAGTGTGCGCCGTGCGCGGGTATTGCCGCACCTCCGACCTCCGCCCCCTCGGCTTCGTCCCCTCCAATCCCTTTTTGAGGGAGACGGTGACGGTCACCTACGAGGCGGCGAGCTCCCCCTCCCCCTTCGGCCAGGACCTCTTCCGCACGGCGACCGCCGACTACGCCTTCTACGGCGTGCGCTACGCGGAGAGCGGGGAGTGCTACCTCTGCCTCTACGGGACGGACCCCGCAACGGGCAGAACGGGCTTCGGGTATCTCAAGGGAGATCCCCCCGACTACCCCTTGAACGAGGACTACCTCCCCGCCTCCGTCCCCGAAGGGGGCGGCGTCCTTCAGGAGAGGGGCGGGCTTACGGCGGCGCACATCGTCGCCATCTCTTTGGGGTGCCTCGCCGTCGCCGGGATCGCCGTGTTCCTGCTCCGCGGAAAGACTGCCCCGCGGGAGGAGGTCTCCGACTTCTGATAGTCGAGCTTGCGGCGGACGCCGTCCTTCCCCCGCTTCCCCTTTTTGAGGGCCGCATGCGCCCGCATGAAGGGGGCGTAATCCGAGAAGCGGCAAAAGAAGCTCTCCTCCGTGTACCCCTCCTCCCCCAAATAGAGGGCGAGTTTTTCGAGGAGCGCCCGCTGGCGGCGGAAGTAGTGCCTCACCGTGCCGTGAAAGACCGGCCGCTCGCCGTAGCGCGCGAGCACCTCCGCACGGCGGAAATACTTGTGCTCCAAGAGGAGCTTCTCCTCCTCGGTGAGCCGCGCCGCCGCACGCTCCACTTCCTCCCCGAGGGACAAAAGTTCCTCCGCCGCAGCATAGTCCGCCGCCACGCTCTCCATCGCCGCAAGGGCGTCCCTCGCGCGGTAGGAAAGGAGCGCCCTCGTCTCCGCGCCCGACCGCAATCCCTCCGCGAGATCCTCAAGGTGGGCGTAAGCATAGAGCGCGACCTCCGCATATTCGTAACCTTCCATCTTTGTGCCTTCCTTCCGAACGTAAATCCGAACGTTTGTTTGCATTTTTATGATACCACCCGAATATGACAAACGGCTGCCGATATGACCGAATTTCCGAAAAAAATTTTTTTGGGGACTTTTTTTCGCGCGGACGGGAGGAAAAATTGCCGAAAGGGCGGCTGAACCGTTGAAATTTTCGCGCGCGCGTGCTATAATGGGGGCATGTTCAAACGAAAAACGACAATTTTCTTGCTTGCCGCCCTCCTCGCAGCCTCTGCATGCGGGTTTTTCTGCCTTGCGCCGCTGAAAGCGAATGCGGCGGAGACCGACCTCTCCCCCGCGGCGAACGCCTCGCTGTTCCTGCCGGAGAACTATGAAAACTATCTCAATCTCGAAACGCCCTCTTCGGTTGCGGTCGGAGAGCGTTATATTGCCGTTGCGGACGGAAAAAAGATCTATGTATACGACCGCTCGAACCCCAACGATAAATACCGTGTTTGGGAACATAAAAAGGACACTTTGGACGTGACTGTCGGCAAGATGCAGTTCACTGACGATACACATCTCTTCTTTTCGAGCGCCTCCGGGCTTTTCAAACTTACTCTTGAAGGGGAACTTGCCGAAGAGGAAATGAGCGAGGACTTCTACCCTTATACCTTCCTTATTGCAGAAGACGTCCTCTATGCAGTAACAGTGAGTGAAGGCACCGCTACCGTCCTCCACCGTTTCAAAATGGACAAAGAACCCTTTGCTCTCAAAGACGCGATCCATAAAACCGTATTGAATTTGAGTAGCCAACAGAGTTCTCCTCTCCTCGCCTACGCGGGGGGAACAGTATATTGCTCTTTGAACGGTACCGCATATAAATACGACGGAGAAACTCTCGAGGGAAGCGGCAGTTTCCTTCTTGACAGCAGTGCCTCGAGTGTACTCACGCCGGGTTCTATGTGTGCTCTCAACGACAATCTCTACTTCACCGACGGCGCGGGTCTGCACCGCACCGATACTTCGGGCAACTCCAAACTTCTCGTAACGGCAAACAATATCAATGCCCTCTATCCGCGCAACGGGCTCCTCTATTGCCTGTGCGGGAAAGCCGTCCGTGCCTACGATACGGCGACGGAAGCCTTCACGAACTATGAAATTTCCTCCGCTTCTTCCTCCCTCGGGCGGCTCTCGGGGGCTTCCGACGTCGTGCGGGCGGGGTCCCTCGTCGTCATCGCCGACACCGACAATAAGCGCGTGACCGTGTACGACACCGCGGCGGACCAATACTCCGTCCTCGCTTCAACGGACGAGAATTTCTCCCCCACCCTCGTTGCGACGGACGGCACGACGGTCGCCGCCGTGAGCAACAATAAGGTGTACGTCTGCAAAGACGCGAAAAAATCCACGGCCTTTGAGGCGCACGACGTCTCAAGCAACGGCACCATCAAGGGCATTGCCTGTGTGTACGGTAGCGTGTATTACGTCACTCAAAACAGTTTTTATGGCAAAATCGACGGGACGCTCGTCGCAAAATCCAATGGGAAAAACCCCTCTGCGTTGACAAGCGATCTCTACGGCAACCTGTATGTCTCCTATGAAGATGCCACCGTTTGTTCCTTCACCGAAGAGGAGTTCATCGCGCAAAGCGCGGACGGCGAAACGCTTGCAGACGTGACCGTCCCCGAAGGCGCAAAGGCGATGCGCGCCGACTTCGAGGGCGGGCTGTACTATCTCGATAATGACGGCAAGCTGTACGACACAAACGGCACGCTCGCCACCGTAAACGGGGCAAACTTCGTCTACCGCAGCGAGGAAACGGACGCTCCCACCTCCTTCGCCCTCGGCTATGAGGACGACGAGGTCTACTTCCTCTTCGGCGACTACATCGTAAAGAGCAACAAGGGCGCGCTGAACTTCCCCACCCTCTCCACCATCGGCGCGGAAGAGGTGTACGGCACGGTGTTCACCCCCGCCGAAAAGGATGCGCTCGCCCTCTACGACGTCCACGCGAACGCCGTCGGGATCCGCGTGGACCTCAAAGAGCTCGAAGAGGAGGGCGAATACCTCCCTTGCACCGACTACTACCGCACCTCCTCCGAGGCGAGGGGCGTCCTCCTCACCTCCCTTCCCGAACGGCATGCTTTGCTTATTGCCATCTTCGAGAACAAC
>CANREU010000112.1 GCA_947629725.1 uncultured Clostridia bacterium | reverse complement strand
AACGTGAAGGGCGGGCGCGAGGAGGCGTTTATCGGGAAGGACGACACCGACGCGGCATTATCGGAGTTGCACGGCGATGTGCCTCCGCCCGACGGTTCGGACGGTGGAGGTGTTCAAACTTTAACCCGCCCGCCCCGCCAAATTGAGCGGGGTACTTGTAGTGCCCCGCTCAATTTGAATGAGGGAATGAAGAACCCCCGCGGGGTTCGCGCGAGCGAAGCGAAGCTTTCGAGCCCAAAGGGCAAAGAAAATCCCTCACGCATTGGCGGAGTTCCTACGCCAATGCGTCATGCGGTTCAAACGTCAATGCAAGTGCCCCGCCAATTCCGAGGGTGGGCATAGAAATATGCCCGCCTTTCACATTTGCATATCTTGCTTCTGCGCGGCGCGCCTTTCCATGTATTCGAGATAATCGAGGTATTCGTCTAATCGGTAAATCCGAGCCGTTCCAGGTGTATATGGATTTCAGTATTTCACTTTGAAGTAATCGAGCCAAACTTTGAATTTGTCCTGCGCGGCAAGACAGGTATCGCGCAAATATCCGCGCTCGGTTTTCCATTCTTTCAACCCGCGGTAGTAGAACAGTTTCAAATCCTCGTCAATGATGAATGGCACGATATTGTATTTCAGGCACTCCTTAAAGAGGAGCAGCCGCCCGATCCTGCCGTTGCCGTCCTGAAAGGGATGGATGCACTCGAAACGGTAATGAAAGTCCAGCAGGTCGTCGAAAGACTTCTCCTTGTTCAGATTGTATTCAAAGAGCAGTTCTTTCATCTTGCTCCCGACTTCTTCGGGACTTGCCGTATACATATCCCTAACAGTGTTGGGGAGTTTTTTGTAATCGCCGACCATGAACCAAGACTCACGTGCGTCGGTCGTACCGTTTTTCAGCGTGCGGTGCAGTTCCTTGATAAAAGCCTCCGTGATCGGCCTTTTTGCGTTTTCTATAATGAGGTCGATGCACTTAAAATGATTTGCCGTTTCAACGATGTCGTCCACCTTGACGGAGCCGCCTTCGATCCCGATCGTGTTCGTCTCGAAAATGTACCGCGTCTGATCGTGCGTGAGACGGCTGCCCTCGATATGATTGGAATTGTACGTTAGTTCTATCTGGACTTTATGATAGATACCGCCCGAGAGTTTCGCGTTTTTTTCGGCGGTCAGCACTCCCAAAAGGGTGGCGGGGGCGGTCGATTTTTTATTGATACGGTCGGGCTTTTGTGCGTCCTCGGGAATGTTCCACGTTTTTCCCGTCAGAAAAGCGCCGCCGATTTTCCCGAGCGCACAATAATTCCGAACGCTCCGTTCGGACAAATTCCACTTCTTCGCCGTTTCGGTCACGGACAGATACTTCATTCCAAATCACCTCATGATAAGGATAGCACAAAATCGGCAAGAAAGCAAGAGTTCTCACGTCTGATTTCTATTATTTTTGCCGTTATCGGCAAAAGCGATTATCAATAACGATAGACATTCGTCGACAACGATAAACACGGTACGGGGACTTGAAAATCATTGACGGGAAACTGTCCGCGGGGTTCGCGCGAGCGAAGCGGCGCTTTCGAGCCCGCAGGGCGAAGAAAACCCCTCACCTTCCGCCGAAACATCGCGGCGGGGCGCTTCTGCGCCCCGCCGCGGTTTTTCGGTCAGAAGAAGGTGCCGCGCGCGGCCTCCTTCGTTTCGCGGTCGGCGATGAATGGAATGCGGGTGGTGTAGCCCTCCTTCGCCGCCACGATCGTCTTCGCGGGCCATGTGAAGATCTCGCGGTTCCACACGTTCACGGTGTCGTTATACATCTCGCGTGCCGCGGTGATCTCCTTCTGCAAATAGGAATTCTGCCGCATCGCCTCGGCGATCTCCTCATGGGCGCGGAGTTCGGGGTACCGCTCGACGGCGATGTTCACTGCGCGGGAGGCCGCCTCCACCGCCCCCGCAAGGGCGCTGCGCTCCTCATCGTTCCCGCTGCGGTACTTCGCGATCTCCGTGAAGGTCTCGCGGTCGAGCTCGACGGCGCGGTCGAGGAGACGGGCGCAGTTCTTGAGGATCTGCACCCGCTGTTCGAGGTAGTTGTCGATCTGGGAGGCGTCGTGCTGGAGCTTCTGTTCGAGCTTCCTGAAATAGCTGCGCGTATGTGCCTTCACGATCATCCAGATCACCCCGCCGATGACGGGGGGCAGGAACCACCAGATCACATCGAACACCTTCGAGCCCGTCCCGATCGTGACGGGCAGTTTTTTTGCGATGACGTTGACTTCTCTCCCCTCTTCTCTGACGGCGCCGTCTTCATCGAGTGCGTTTGCCATGATTTATTTACCTCCTGTTTTTTCAAAATATTCCGTAACGGTACGGTCGAACGTCTCTCCGTCGCCGAAGAGGCAGCAGAGGATCCCGTCGCCGTAGCTCATTTCCGCCGCGCCGATCTTCTCGAGGGCGCTCCCGAGCCCCTCCCGTATCGCCTTCCCGAAGCCGAGAAGGGAGAGTCCGAGCTCGCGGACGACGACCGTCGAAACTTGCTCGACGGGAAAATACTCCGTCCACGGCACGGCGATGCTGTGCAGGTTGCCGTCGCCGCCGAACTTCGTGACGATCTCTACCCGCTCCTCCGTGTGATAGCCGCGGGCATTCACGCGCACGACGTCCGTCTTCCCGACCGTTTCGACGAGGCATGTCTTGAAAATGCAGTCCGTTTCCGCCGCCGGGGGGCGGAGCGGGCCGCCCAAGCGGTACGCCGCGCACTCCGCTTCCTCCTCGCTCACGGCGCGCGTACACGGGGCGGGCGGCGCCGAGGGCCTCGTCTGCTGGTAGAGCGGGATGGAGAGGATGGGCGCGAGGTCGAAGTAGAGATTGCGGAAATAGCCGAGCGCCTGCGTGATGAAATTTTTACGGGCGAGCTCCACGCTGTAAGCCGAAAGGCCCGCAAGGTACCTGCCGCAATCGGGATCCCACGCCGAGGAGTGCTCGGAGACGACCGTCGTTACGGCCCCCCGCTTTATCATGGAGAAGTCGTCGCCGAACCCCTCCTTCCCCCGCATGAGGGCGAGGAGATTTTTCTGCGCGAGCGGGGTGAAGAGAAGGCGGAACTGGACCTCGTGGTCGCGGTCGAGGGCGCCGAAGAGCACGTCGAATTCTGCATTCCCGAGCTCGGTGAACCCCGCCGATTTCTCCTGCATGCGCCTTATTTTTTTGCTCCCCTTCTTCACTTTTCGCTCGACCGCCCCCTCGTTCAGGCGTTCCGCATGGGAGGGTTTGCGGGAGAAGGAGAGGTCGGGTGCCGTCTCGCTGTAAAACTCGAGGGAGGTCTCCCCGAAGTAGTAGGGGCACGGCTTCGTCACGTAGCCCGTGAGCACCTCCGAATGGTACTCGGTCCGGATGTGCCCCTCCGAGTCGATATAGGAGGTCTGCCAAGTGATCACGATGCTCTCCGAATAGGTGCGCGTCCCCATAAAGTGGCAGAGCTTCCGCCCCAGCACGAAGGGGTTCCCGAGCAGCTCCCCCGAGAGCGTGCCCGCGTACATTCTCTCGGGATCGCGGTAGACCGCGCCGAAATGTTCGCGGATATACTGCGAACGCGCCGCGCCGACCGAAACGGAGAGCTCGATCTGCGGGACGGTCGCGCGGATGAGGTCGGGGAGGATGACGTCGTCGTAGAGCGCCTCGAGGGGAGCGATCTGGGAAAGGCACTCCTGCATGAGTTCCTCCGCGCGGGCGGCGTGCTCCTTCGTCTTTTGTCCGCTCGCCTTTTCGCGGGGGACGAGAAACTTCACGATGAAGACGATCCCCGCCACGCAGAGAGCGACCGACACGACGCAGCTGCCGATCCACAGCCCGCGGTATTCATCCACAAGAAAGATAAAGATGAGGAGTATGACGGCGGCTATCCCGCAACAGGCTGTCACACAGCCGCAGAAGACGACGAAGTCGGAGTATCGCTTGTTGGCTTTCTCCGCGTCGGCGCTCTTTTCGGTCTCCGAACGGTAGGCGGAAGCGGAGGCGCGGTTTTGCGCCTCATCGACGGAAGACGCGTGCAGGAGTTCCTCGAACTTCCGCGCGGCGTTTTGCAGGAACTCCCGCTCGTAGCACTCCTTGTATGCCGTGAGCGGTTCGAGAAGACGATCGTCCATGCTGCCCCCGAAAACCGACCTTTTTCGACTTTATTGTATCACTTATGCAAGAAGTTGTCAAGAAAAGAACAGCACGCCCTTGACAACTGCCCGCAGATGTGTTAAACTTTCGGGAAAACAAAACGGAGGAACTCCCCTATGCGCACCTCACTCAAACTGACCAAAGATTGGGACAAGGTCTTTCCCCGAGAGGAAAGCGTCAAACACAGCAAAGTCGTCTTCCGCAACCGCTACGGCATCCTGCTCGCGGGCGACCTGTATGCACCCAAAGGCAGGCGGAAAAAACTCCCCGCGATCGCGGTCTGCGGCCCCTTCGGCGCGGTGAAGGAACAGTCGTCGGGGCTGTATGCGCAGGAGCTCGCGCGGCGGGGCTTTCTCGCCCTCGCCTTCGACCCCTCCTACACGGGCGAGAGCGGCGGCGAGCCCCGCTACGTCGCCTCCCCCGACATCAACACCGAGGACTTCTCGGCGGCGGTGGACTTTTTGTCCTGTTACGAGAAGGCGGATCCCGAAAAGATCGGCATTCTCGGCATCTGCGGCTGGGGCGGAATGGCGCTCTCCGCCGCGGCGATCGACACCCGCGTGAAGGCGACCGTCTCCTCCACCATGTACGACATGACCCGTGTGAACGCCAAAGGATATTTCGACGGGGAGGACAGCCCCGAACAGCGCCGCGAAAAGAGGATCGCGCTGAACGCGCAGCGGACGGCGGACTATAAGAGCGGGAGCTATGCCCTCGCGGGCGGCGTCGTCGATCCGCTTCCGCCCGACGCGCCCTTCTTCGTGAAGGACTATTATGACTACTACAAGACAAAACGGGGGTACCATGTCCGCAGTTTGAACTCAAACGGCGGGTGGAACACGACCTCTTCCCTCTCCTTTTTGAACATGCCTCTCCTCGCCTATGCGGGGGAGATCGAGAGCGCGGTGCTGCTCATCCACGGGGAGAAGGCGCACTCCCGCTACTTCTCGGAGGACGCCTTCAAACTCCTCAAGGGGAAGAACAAGGAACTTCTCATCATCCCCGGCGCCGTCCACACCGACCTCTACGACAAGAAGGACGTCATCCCCTTCGACAAGATCGTATCCTTCTACCGCAAACACCTGAAATAGGCGCGGAAAAAATAAGGAAAAGCGAAGAAGAGAGCTGCGGCTCTCTTCTTCGTCATTTTTCTCATTCCGCTGCCGCACCGTCCACTCCCCTATCCCTCCCTGCTTTCGCCGTAAGCCTTCCCC
>CANREU010000111.1 GCA_947629725.1 uncultured Clostridia bacterium | reverse complement strand
CAATGATAAGAGCCGGACTTTCCTTATTTTACGGGGAATTCCGGCTCTTTCTAATCATTCAAGTGTCGAAAACGGGAGTATAATACTTTTTTATTTTCTTGGCAAGGCGGATTTTCCATGTTTTCTTTTAAATACCTGCAAAATTCCTCTTGAATAATTCATATGTTTATTATAGAATAAAGCCATCAACAACTTATGAAGGAGGATACAGTCATGGCATATGTAATCAATGATACCTGCGTTAGCTGCGGTTCCTGCGCTGGCGAATGTCCGGTAAATGCGATCTCCCAGGGAGACGGAAAGTATGAAATCGACGCCGATACCTGCATCAGCTGCGGTACCTGTGCCGGTGTTTGCCCGACTGGCGCCATCAGCGAAGGCTGATCAGGCGTATGCAAAGACGGTCCTTACAGAAGGCCGTCCGAAACAGATCATACATAAAAGCTGTCGTTTCAGGCAAAACGGCAGCTTTTTTGTCTTTCATTCCTGTCTCCCCCGCCTGTGGCCGAACGAAAACGGAAAGCGGGGCGCTCTGGCGGCGGCCGCCTCCGCGCGGGGGAGGGAGGGCGCGCACACGCCGCTTCTCTTTGCGAGCTTCGCAAGCCGTCCCTCCGCCTTTTTCCCGTAGGCGCGCAAGACGATGGGGAGAAGGGTGGCGTTCGTCCGCCCGTGCGGGTAGTTATACGCCCCTCCGAGGGAGTGGGCGACGGCGTGCACATAGCCCACATAGGAGACGGTGAACGCCAGCCCCGCCTCGTATGCCGCGAGCTGCATCTCCTTCCGCGCCGCAAGGTCTTCCCCGTTTTTACAGGCAGCAAGAAGAGACCCGTTGATGCGGCGGACGGCGGAGACGGAAAGACGGCGGGTCGAGCAGGTCGTCGCCCGCCCGATATACGCCTCTACGGCGTGGGTGAGCGCGTCGAGCCCCGTCTCCGCGGTCGGGGCGGGCGGAAGGGGTTTTGTGAACATGGGGTCGAGAATTGCGTACTTCGGCATGAGGCAGAAGGAGAGGATCGTGAACTTGTGATGGGCCTTCCCGTCGGTGAGGACGGCGGCGATCGTCGCCTCGCTCCCCGTGCCCGCAGTCGTCGGAACGGCGAAAAAGAGGGGCGCTTTCCCCACGACTTTGAGAAGCCCCTTCATCTTTACGAGCGGCTTTTTGGGACGGATCGCCTTCGCGCACACGCCCTTCGCACAGTCCATCGGCGAGCCTCCACCCACGGCGAAAAGAAGGTCGCATTTTCCCTCGCGATAACGGGAATACGCCCTCTCCACGGCCTCCACGGTGGGATTTGCGGGGGTCTCGTCGAAAATTTCATAGGTTATGCCCGCCCGCCCGAGCGCCTCCGTCACGGGGGCGAGCAGTCCGTGCGCGCGCACACCTTTATCGGTGACGACGAGCGCGCGGGTCTTCCCCTTCTCCTTCGCGAGCGCGGCGGCCTCCTCACAGCTATTGAGGAGCTTCGGCTTGCGGTAGGGGAGGAAGGGGATCGCGATCCTCGCCCCTCCCTGAAAGGCGCGGCAGAAGAGCCGCTCCAACACGTTCATGCACGGTTTTTCCGACCCCATATCCGCAAAATACACGAAAAGTGCCAGCATGTAGAGGGAAATACAGCGCGCGGCGATCCCGCAGGATAGGAGCCAAGCGGGGACTTCCGTATAGAGGGCGAAGAGGGCGAGAAGGTCGCCGAAGGCGAGGAAGATGCAGGGTAGAAGGAGGAGGCGCGCGCAGAGGCCGCACGAAGGATCGAGCGAGACGCCCGCCGCCTTGCCGACCGCCGCAGAGAGGACGACCGCATACACGGCCGCCCCCGCCGTCATCTTCCCGAAGGAGAGACCGGGCAGGAGGAAAGTGAGGCACACCGTCCCCGCCGCGAGGACGAGGGAGGGGAGGATGTCCCGCCAGCCGAGGGGTTTCAGCGCGCCGAGCGCCGCAAAGAGGAGGAGATACCCCGCAGCGGAGAGGATGACCCCCGCGGCCTGTGAGGCGCCGAGCGCCATGTCGCCCGCAAACGCGCACGCGAGCCCGCCGGAGAGGAGGTAGGGATAGGGCGATCTTCCCTTCCCGCGCACGACGGCGCAGAGGAGGTGGAAGAGGGCGCAGAGGAGGAGCGTCCCTCCTGCCGCCCCCTTCAGCGGGAGCCCGCCGTACACGGCGTACAGCGCGCCGCACGCCCCGCCCGCAGCCAAGAACACCGCGTCGCACGCAAGCAAGAAGTTGTCTTTCCGAAGTTTCATCCCCGCACCTCGCCGTCCCGCAGGACAAGATCTCCTTCTCATTATAAGAATTTTGAAAAATTTGTCAAGATTTTTTCCGAATATGACAAGAACTGTCATATATCCCGCGCCCCGTCTCTGCGGAGAGGGACGGGGAGCGTTCCCTCCCTTTGGGCGGAAAAGCCGAAGAATACGGCGGCCGAGTTTTCCCGCACCCCGCCAAAACGCTTGCCCAAGCCCCCCGTAATATGGTATAATCCCCGTGAACAAAGAAAGAGAGGACAATATGTTACAGGTCAACGGGGTCAGTTTGCAATACGGGAGCAAGAAGCTCTTCGAGGACGTCAACTTAAAGTTTACGAAGGGCAACTGCTACGGCATCATCGGCGCGAATGGCGCGGGGAAGTCCACCTTTTTGAAGGTGCTCTCGGGGGAGATCGAGCCCAACAAGGGGGAGGTCGTCCTCGATAAGAACGAGCGCATGTCCGTCCTCGCGCAGAACCAGAACAAATACGACTTCGAGACTGTTCTCCGCACCGTGATGCTCGGGCACAGGAGGCTCGTGGAGATCATGGACGAGAAGGACGCCCTCTATGCCCACGCGGATTTCACCGAGGAGGACGGCGTGCGCGCCTCCGAGCTCGAGGCGGAGTTCGCGGAGCTCGGCGGCTGGGAGGCGGAAGCGGACGCGACCACCCTCCTCAACGAGCTCGACATTCCCGCCGAGTACCACTACATGACGATGGGGGAGCTCGACGCGAAGAAGAAGGTGAAGGTGCTTTTGGCGCAGGCGCTCTTCGGAAACCCCGACGTCCTCCTTCTCGACGAGCCCACCAACAACCTCGACTTAAAGACGGCGCGCTGGCTCGAAAACTACCTTCTCGACTTTGAGAACACCATCATCATCGTCTCCCACAACCGCCACTTTCTGAACAGGGTGTGCACCCACATCTGCGACGTGGACTTCGGCAAGATCAATCTGTATCTCGGCAACTACGACTTCTGGTATCAGACCTCCCAGCTCATGGCGCGCCAGCAGCGGGACGCCAACAAGAAGGCGGAACAGCGCGCGCAGGAACTCAAGGACTTCATCGCGCGGTTCGCGGCGAACGCCTCGAAGTCGCGGCAGGCGACTTCGCGCAAGAAGGAGCTCGAAAAACTCACCATCTCCGACTTCAAGCCCTCCCTCCGCAAATATCCCTTCATCGAATTCAAATACGAGCGGGAGATCGGCAACGACATCCTCATCGTGGAAAATCTCACGAAGGAGGGGTATTTTACGGACGTTTCCTTCACGGTGCAGCGGGGGGATAAGATCGGCGTCATCTCCGATAAGTCCACCTCCGTCTCCATGCTCTACGACATCCTCACGGGCAAGGCGCAGCCCGACGCGGGCACGGTGAAGTGGGGGAAGACCATCAGCTATTCCTACTTCCCGCTCGACAACGGCGAGTTTTTCGACGGGTGTTCCCTCACCCTCGTGCAGTGGCTCTCGCAGTTCTCCAAAGACCATTACGAGGAGTACCTCCGCGGCTGGCTCGGGCGGATGCTCTTCTCGGGCGAGGAGGCCTTAAAAGAAGCGAAGGTCCTCTCGGGCGGGGAGAAGGTGCGCTGCATGCTCGCCAAAATGATGCTCGAGGGGGGGAACTTCCTCATCTTCGACGAGCCCACCAACCACCTCGACCTCGAGAGCATCACCTCCCTCAACAACGGCCTTGTGGCATTCAAGGGGTGCATGCTCCTGACCTCTCACGACCAAGAGCTCATGAACACCGTCTGCAACCGCATCATCGTTTTAAACGGCAGGAAAACTTTCGACAAAAACGTCACATTCGACGAGTATGTCGACCTCATGAACGCATAAAAAGGCAATTATCACGGCTCCCGTTCAAAAATGGCGGGAGCTCTTTTTGCGCTTTTTTGTCGTTCATTCTAAACATTTCCGCAGAAAAGAACCTGCTTAACATCGATTTTCGCGCTTTTCACATCTTAAAATTCAAAAATCGACAAATTTTGTAAAAAATTATTTGATTTTTGTACAAAAATAGCTTTACAAATCCGCGGCCGTGTATTATAATGCGCTTACTCACAAAAAAAGGGGAACGAAAATGAAACGGATCCTGATCATGGAAAGCAACGAAGGGTTTGCGGGGGAGCTCGCCGCCTACTTTGCGGCGCAGAAGGAGTTCGAGGTGTGCGGGGTGACGGACGACGGCGCGGAGGGGCTGAAACTTCTCGAGAGCCATTCGCCCGCCGTGGTCGTCATGAGCCTGTTTCTCAAGAATAAAGACGGCTTCTCGGTGCTCGAAGAGGCGAAGCGGAGCGGCAAGAAGACCGATTTCATCGTCCTCGGCAACTTTGCGGACGACGCCATCATCAACCGCGCGATCGCGCTCGGGGCGCGCTACTATTTCATGAAGCCCGTTTCGGCGGAACTCGTCGGCAGCCGCGCCGCAGAGCTCTCCTCGCCCGACCCCGCCGGCGGGAGGGAGAAGTTCGAGCGCCGCCGTCCCTCCTCGTTAGACGAGCGCATCTCCAATATCTTCATTTCCATCGGCATCCCGCCCCATATCAAGGGGTACGGGTACCTCCGCGAGGGGATCAAGATGGCGGTGGAGGACCCGCACGTCATCAACAATGTCACAAAGGGGCTCTATCCCGTTATCGGCGAGCGGTTCAACACGACAGCGAGCAAGGTGGAGCGCGCCATCCGCCACGCCATCGAGGTGGCATGGAACAGGGGACGGATCGACGCGGTGAACGCCATCTTCGGCGCGCGCGTCTACATCGGCACCGAGAAACCTACGAACAGCGAATTTATCGCGCTCGTTGCAGACAAGCTCATTCTCGAGAGCATGGTTTGACCCATGCGCTCTTCCTCTCCTTATGCCCCCGCCCGCATGGGCGGGGGCGCTTCCGCATAATTTTTTACGCCCGCGCTCCTGCCCCCTTTGAAGTGGGTGGGGTATTTCAACACTTGCCCTCCCCTTGCGTCAGGGGGCGGGGTATTTCAACACTTGCCCTCCCCCTGCGTCAGGGGGAGGGGTAGGGGAGGGGGTTCGCCCACGCTTGTCGTAAACACCCCCTCCGTCACGGCAAGGGCAGCCGTGACAGCTCCCCCAAGAGGGGGCGCCGAGAGAAGGGCGCGCTCTTCACCTCCTTCCTCGT
>CANREU010000110.1 GCA_947629725.1 uncultured Clostridia bacterium | reverse complement strand
TTGTTGAGTTTATCCTTTGTCTGCGACTCGAACTGCGCGTTCTCGAGCTTGACGGAGACGACCGCCGTGATGCCTTCGCGCACGTCCTCGCCCGTGAGTTTGTCGGTATCTTTCAGAATGTTGAGTTTGCGGCCCGCGTCGTTCACGACTTTGGTGAGGGCGAGTTTCAAGCCCTCGACGTGGGTGCCGCCGTCGATGGTGTTGACGTTATTCGCATAGGAGTAGACGACTTCGTTGTAGCTCTCGTTGTATTGGAGGGCGATCTCGCACACCGTGGTGCCGTCCTGCGCCTCGAAGTAGAGCGGGGTCTCGAAGAGGGTCTCCTGCCCGCGGTTGAGTTCCTCGACGAGCTCCTTGATCCCCCCCTCGTAGCAGAAGGAATCGGTCTTGGGCTGGGCGCCGCGGAGGTCGGTGAGATTGATGGTGAGCCCCTTGTTGAGGAAAGCGAGCTCTTTGAGGCGGACCTTGAGGATCTCATACTTGAAGACGATGGTCTCGAAGATCTCGCTGTCGGGGAAGAAGGTGACCTTCGTGCCCGTCTTTTCGGTGTCGCCGACGATCGCGAGCTCCCGCTGGGGCACGCCGCGGTTGTAGACCTGCTTGTAGACGTGTCCGTTCTGGTACACCTCGACTTCCAGCCATTCGGAGAGGGCGTTCACCGCCTTCACGCCGACGCCGTGCAGGCCCGAGGAGACCTTGTAACCGGAGTCCCCGCCGAATTTTCCGCCCGCGTTGACTTTGGTGAAGACGACCTCCACCGTGGAGATCCCCTCTTTGGGGTGGATCTCGGTGGGGATGCCCCGCCCGTTGTCGACGACCGTGCAGGAGCCGTCCGCATTGATCGTGACGTCCACACGGTCGCAATAGCCCGCGAGCGCCTCGTCGATGGAGTTGTCCACGACCTCGCTCACGAGGTGGTGGAGGCCCTTCTCATCCGTCGAGCTGATGTACATGCCCGGGCGTTTGCGGATATGCTCCAACCCGTCCAGCACCTGAATTTGTTCCGCGCCGTAAGCAGCTTCTACCTTTTCCGACATTCCATTTACTCCGTTATCGTATTACTATGTTTATAACGCGCGCACGCGCGCGAGACACGGTTATTATATCATGCCGTGCGGGAAAAGTAAAATGTTTTTTCGCACATTCCCAAAAAATCGGCGAAAATTCCCGCTTTTTTGGGGGAAGACGCGGGCTTCCCTTCCCGGCCCGCCCGCACGCTATGATCGCTATCGAAGAGCGACACACGCCATACAAGTACGTCATGTTGAGCGTAGTCGCCCCGCCCGCATGCTATGAATGTTATCGAAGGGCGGCACGAACGGCAAAGCCGTGAAGTAAACATGACCGCATTAGAATAAGGACACCCTTCGACAAGCTCAGGGTGACGTATTTTATAGCTCGGGCATATGAGGCTCGCTGCAATTCGGGGGCCTCCTACCCCGCCCCCTTATTTTTCTGCGTCATTCTGAGCCGCCGCGCCGACCGCAAAATGCGGTCGGCGCGGCGTGTCGAAGAATCCCGAAGTACGAAGTCCACCCCCCACCCTGCCCTCCCCCCTCAAGTATAAGGGGGGAGGCAAGAGGAGAGGTGCGGCGGCTCGGGATGACGTGGTCGATAGGTAGGCAAGGGGCGGGAACGGACCGAGCGAAAAACAAATGCGCCCCCGATGTCGGGGGGGCGTATGGGATACCTCTATACCGTTGTGCCTTCGCCGGGGTCGACGAGCAGTTCCCGCGCGAGCGCTTCCACCTCTTCGGGCGTCTTCGCCGCAAACAGCCGCTGCTTGCCGCGCGCCGCGCCGTGTTTTCCCTTTAAGTAAAACGCCGCCATCTTGCGCATCTGCACCGTGGCGAACGCGTCGCCGTAGTACTCCCGCGTCTCCCGCAGCTGGATGAGGAAGATCTCGAGGAGGGAGGGCGGCTCCGCGCCCGCGATCTCGCAGAACACGCGGGGGTTATACATCGCGGCGCGGGCGATCATCACCCCGTCCGCCCCCGTGCGGTCGATCATCTTGTCGACGTCCTTCCTGTTCCAGACGCCGCCGTTCGCGATGACGGGGATCTTCACCGCCGCCTTCGCCTCCGCGATCTGCCCGTAGTCGGGCGGGCCCGAATAGATCTTGTCCCGCGTTCTGCCGTGCACCGTGACCATGCAGGCGCCCGCGTCCTCACAGAGTTTTGCAAAGTCCGCCGCGAGCCTGTCCCCCTCCTTCATGCCCGTGCGGAACTTCACCGAGATCCGCTTGCCGCTCTTTACGCATTCGGAGACGATCTGAAAGGCGAGGACGGGGTTCTCCATGAGGGCGCACCCCTCGCCGTTTTTCACGATCTTGGGCATGGGGCAGCCCATGTTGATGTCGATGAGGTCGAAGGGGGCGAGCTCCTCGCTCTCGCAGGTCGCGCGCATGAGGACGGGAGAACTCCCGAAGATCTGCACGGCGCGGGGGGTCTCCCCCTCCCCCGTGGTGAGGAGCTTTTTCGTCGCCTCGTTCCCGAACGCAAGACCCTTGCAGCTCACCATCTCCGTGAAGGAGAGCCCCGCCCCGAGGGCGCGGCACATCTTGCGGAAGGGGTAATCGGAATATCCCGCCATCGGCGCGAGAAAGACGTTGTTCGGGCATACCATGCCCGCGATCTCAATCGGACGGACCATCTTTCGCTCTCCTGTAGTATTCTTCTTTTTCCGCCTCGGTGAGGGCGTGGACATCCTTCCCGTCGGCGAGCACGAGCCGTTCGTATGCGTTGTAGCGCGCCGCGCACTTCTTCACCGTGTCGAGGAGGGCCCGTTCGCACTCCGCCCCGACCGCCCTGCCGAGTTCCACCGTACAAAACAGGACGTCGCCGAGCTCCTCCGAGATGCGCGCCTTGTCTCCCGCGGAGAGCGCCTCCTTGAGTTCCGCGTACTCCTCGCGGAATTTTTTCTCGAAGTTCTCGACGGTGGCGGGATCCCATCCCCCCTTCTCCATGCGCTTTGCAATCTTCTGCGCGCGCAGAAGTGCGGGGAAGCACTGCGGCACGTCGTTCACCGCGTCCGAATAGGTCGTCTGGTGCTTCTCCGTCATCTTGTTCTTTTCCCAAACGGAGAGGGCGCCTTCCGCATTCTGCGCCTTGTCCTGTCCGAACACGTGGGTGTGCCGCGTGATGAGTTTCTCGCACACGCCCGTGAGCATGTCCCCCACCGAAAACCGCCCCCTGTCCTCCTCGATGAGGGTGTGGAAGAGCGCCTGCATGAGGACGTCCCCCGCCTCCTCGCACATCTTGGAGGGATCGTCGCAATCGACCGCGTCGACGAGCTCATACGCCTCTTCGATCGCGTTGATGCGGATGCTCTCGTGCGTCTGCACCCTGTCCCACGGGCACCCGTCGGGGGCGCGCAGGCGGCGCAGAATGGCGACGAGGTCCTCAAAGGAGAAGCGCTTCTTCTCGAGAAGGGGGACGGCGTACACCGCGAGCCCCGAGAGGGGCGGGTAGCTCTTTGCCCTGTCCGCCTCGAAGAGGGGGATCTTCTTCGCCTTTCCGCCTACGATGAGCGCGGCGGGTGCCTCGTCGCCGAACCGTTCCGCGAGGGAGAGCTTGACGTCGGAGATGTTGTCCGCCGTAATGTCATAGACGACGAGGGGCAGGGAGACTTCCCCGAGGGAGAATGCGGAGCGCGCCGTATATTCCCCGCCGAGCCCCGCAAGGTCGGCAAGATACGAGGCCTTCGACCTGCCCTCGACCGTCTTCGCCCCCCGCGCGATGAGAAGGCGGGCGCACGCGTCTTCGCGGCATCCGCCGTCCACACAATAACAAATATCCGCCCCCGTTGCGCGTTTTCGCACCTCGGCGGCGAGATTTTTCGCGAGGGTATCGTAGTTGCGGCTCTTCTCGTAAACAAAATCGAGGGTTTCGTAGGGAATGCCGAGCCCGTCAAGCGTCTGCGCCGAGGGAATTTCGGCGGTGCGCACGAGCACCTTGTCCGCGGAGGAGAGCTTCTCCTTCGCCCGCAGGGTCAAGTCGCCCGGCTCCGTCCCGAGACTCACGACCGTGATCATATGCCTTTTCCCCTTTTTTTCTTATAGTATAGTACAAATCGAGAGAAAAAGCAACCAAATAACAGCAGTTCGACGCGAGCGCGGCACCCTCCGCCGAAAAGACGGGGTCGGGAACGAGGAGGAGCTGGAGGAGCAATTTCACGGTGACGGCGGCGAGCATGGAGCGCGCGGCGAGGTTCGCCTTCCCCATGCCCGTAAGACAGGCGGCGAGGACGTCCATCGCCGAGAGGGTAACGGCGGAAACGGAGAGCACGCGCACGAGGCGGATGAGTTCGGCGGCGTCCTCCGCGGAGAGCCCACCGTAAAGGAAATGCACGATGGGACGGGCAAAGAGGAAGAGCCCGAGGGCGCAGGGCGCGGAGAGCGCGAGGGCGAGAAAGAGGGTCTTGAGCGCCCGTCCCCGCGCCTCCTCCCCCCGTTCCGACACGCGCGAGAGGACGGGGACCGCTGCCGCCGCGATCCCGCAGCAGAGCGCCGCGGGAAGGTGCACGAGCGCCGCCGCTCCCCCCGAGAGCAGGCCGTAGAGGGCGACCGCGCGGGATGTGTGGCGGGCAAGAAGGCGCACGACGAGCACGCTGTCCACCGTCTGCGAGAGGGGAAGAAGGGAGGCGGAGACCATCACGGGCAGGGAGGCGCGGAAGACCTCCCCGCCCGACGGGGTACGGACGGGCAGCATGCGGCTCTTTTCCTCCCTCCGCCAGCGGACGGCGAGATAGAAGAGGGCGGCCCCCTCCGAGAGGGTGACGGCAAAGAGCGCCGCAGAGACCGCGCGGGCGGGATCGTCCGGGAAACGGCAGGCAAGGAGGGTGCCCGCGGCCGCCTTCACGAGCTGCTCGACGATCTCGGAGAGGGCGGTGGGCGCCATGTCGCTCTTTCCCTGAAAATAACCGCGGAGGACCGCGATGAGTGCGACGGGAAGAACGGCGGGCGCGAGGGCGCGGTAACACCCGCAAAGGGCGGCATTTTCCTGTATTTTGCCGACAAGGGGTGCGAAAATCGCCATGACGGCGCTCCCGCACAGCCCCAAGACGAAGAAGAGTTTCAGGGCAGTGACGGCGGCGCGCCGTCCTCCCCCGCTCCCCCGCGCCTCCTCCTTCGCCACCATGCGCGCGAGCGCCGCGGGGACCCCCGCCGAGGAGAAGGTGAGGACGAGGCAGAAGAAGGGGTACGCCATTTGATAGAGCCCCATGCCATAGCCGCCGAGGATGCCGACAAGGGGGACGCGGTAGAGCGCGCCGATCCCCCTCGCCAAGAGCCCGCCGACCGACAGGACCGCGGCGTTTTTGAAGAACGTTTTGTGCTTCATGATGTATCTCCGCCCTCTGGTGAATGTGCCGTCCTACCCCCCTGCCCCTCCAAC
>CANREU010000109.1 GCA_947629725.1 uncultured Clostridia bacterium | reverse complement strand
AACGTCGTCGCCCTCTCCCCCTTCGAGGTGTACCCCGATTCCCTCGCGGCGGAGAGCCTCGAGGAGGTGAAGAGCCTCATCCACGCAAAGGCGGTGCCCGTCTCGGAGATCTACGAAAAATTCGGGGTGGAGATCGCGGGGAGGAGGATCGAGGACTTCGCCCTCGTCCCGTATGCCTCGGCGGGGGGCTGGAAGAGGCCGATCGACGGGGACAGCCGTCCTGCGGCGGAGGGCCGTGAGGTGCTCATCGAGCGCTACACCCGCCCCACGGCGGACTTCCCCGAGGGGAAGCTCGAGATCGTCGCGGGGGACGTCCTCCTCTACGAGGGGCCTCTGCCGTACCGCAACGGCGATAGGGGGGAGCGCACCTTCCCCTTCGTGCGGCAGACCTGCATCGAGGTGGCGGGCTCCTTCTACGGGAGCTCGGTCGTCGACCGCATGATCCCCCTGCAGCGCGCCTACAATGCGGTGCGCAACCGTAAACATGAATTTTTGAACAGGCTCACGGCGGGCGTCATCGCCGTGGAAGACGGATCGGTAGACGCAGAGGAACTTGCAGAAGACGGGCTTTGCCCCGGAAAGGTGCTCGTCTACAGGCAGGGGGCGACCCCGCCCGCATTCCTCGACTGCGGATCCCTTCCCGCCGAGTTCGCACAGGAAGAGGAGAGACTCTCCGAGGAGTTCGTGCTCGTCTCGGGCATGAGCCAGGTCTCCCGCAACTCGGCAAATCCCACCAATGTCACTTCGGCGACGGGGCTTCAACTCCTCATCGACCAAGATACCAACCGCATGCACGGCAGCGTGGAGAGCGTGGAACGCGCCGTGAAGGAGGCAGGGAAACAGATCCTGCACCTTTACAAGCAGTTCGCGGCGGGAAAGCGGCTCCTCCGCATGACGGGCACGGGCGGCGAGACGGAACTTTACTACTTCTCGGCGAGCGACGTTTCCGCGGACGACGTCACGTTCGAGACGGGGTACGACCGCTCTCCCGCCGACGCGAGGGAGGAGATACTATCCCTTCTCGGCGCGGGGCTCTTGAAGGACGGGGAGGGAAATCTCTCCGACGAGGTGCGCAACAAGGTGCTCGACGCGCTCGGATTCGGCACATTCGAGAACGCGCGCGACGTCTCCAAGCTGCACATCCGCAAAGCGGAGCGGGAAAACGTGACGCTGCTCACGCAGGATGCGGAGGTCGACGGTTACGACGACCACGCCCTCCACATCGCCGAGCACACCCGCGCCCTGCTCTCGGGGGGAGAGGACTCGCCCGAAGTGAAAAACAGATTCATGCGCCATCTCGAAGAGCATCGGCGCAAAGGAGGAAAATGATGGAAAAGGACAACGCTATGCAGTCCGAAAAACCGCAAAATGGGGACATGGGGTCGGAAAACCGCGGCCAAGAGCCCGAAGAAGAGCATCTTTTGCTCGGCAAATTCGGCAGCGTAGACGCCCTCATGCGCGCCTATCGGGAGCTGGAGGCGGAATTTACCCGTCGCAGTCAGAAGCTGAAGGCGCTCGAGGAGGGGGAGGCGGCGCCGCACGGGAGCGGGAACGCGGCTTCTCCGGCGCACCCGCGCGGGAGCGAAGAGCTCCACCGCGCAGAGGACGAAGAGGGGGCGCGCGCACGCGCCGCGGGGCAGGTCTCCGCGAGCGTGCCCCTCATGACGGGGGGAGTGACGGTCGCCGCTCCGCCCGTCCGTCCCAAAACCATTGCCGAGGCGGGCGCTCTCGCCCTCGGCTACTTGCGCAGAACCGATTCATAAGGAGAAATATCGTATGGTTACGACCCAAACAGCGGACAATGTCCTCAAAAGTTACTACCTGCCCACCGTCGGCGAACAGCTCGACAAGGCGGCAAACCCCTTCCTCGCGGCGATCAAGCGCACCGCTTCGGACGTGTGGGGGAAGGATGTGAGAAAGACGGTCACGGTCGGCGTGAACGGCGGCGTGGGCGCGGGCACCGAGGAAGGGTACCTGCCCGAGGCGAACGGGAACCGCTACGTGCAGCTCGTCTCCTCCCTCAAAAATCTCTACGGCACCGTCGCCATCTCCGACAAGGCGATCCGCGCCTCCGCCAATTCGGACGGGGCGTTCGTGAACCTTTTGAACGACGAGATGGAGGGGCTCGTGAAGAGCGCTTCCTACCACTTCGGCAGGATGCTCTTCGGCGACGGCTCGGGGAAACTTGCGACGGTGACGGGCGCCGGCTCCTCCGACAACGAATACACGGTGGACAGCGCGCGCAACCTCGCCGTCGGCATGACGGTGGATGTGTACGCCTCGGGCGGCACGCTGAAGGAGGGCGGCAGAGTGATCACCGCCATCGGCGCGGACGGCAAGACGGTCTCCCTCTCGGGGGCGAAGATCGCAACGCCCGAAAACTGCACCCTCGTCCTCCAAAACTCCAAAGATCTTGAGATCACGGGCCTTGCCGCAATCTTCGGCGACGGGGATCTCTATGGGGTGGACAGGAAGTCGAACCCGTGGATGAAGCCCGCCGTGCAGACGGAAGTCGGCGCCCTCACCGAGGCGAAGATCCTCAAGGCGATGGACGACGTGGAGGAGCGCTCGGGCGGCAAGACGAACTTCATCGTGTGCTCGTGGGGGGTGCGCCGCGCCCTCTACAACCTCCTCTCCGACGGCAAGCGCGCCGAGACGTGCGAGCTCGAAGGGGGCTTCCGCGCCCTCTCCTTCAACGGGATCCCCGTCGTCGCCGACCGCTTCTGCCCCGAGGGCACGATGTACCTTTTGAACACCGACGACTTCGCCCTTCACCAGCTCTGCGACTGGCAGTGGCTCGAGGGGGAGGACGGCAAGGTGCTCAAGCAGATCGCGGGCAAGCCCGTGTACACCGCGACCCTCGTAAAGTACGCCGAACTCCTCTGCTACCGCCCCTGCGGGCAGGCGGCGCTTGCGGGGATCACCGAGGCGTAAAGGAGGGAGGACGATGAGCGTCACCGTAAAGGAAGTGCTCGGGCTTGCGGCGGCGAACGCGGGAAGGGGGGACCT
This sequence comes from uncultured Clostridia bacterium, assembly GCA_947629725.1. Taxonomy (GTDB): domain Bacteria; phylum Bacillota; class Clostridia; order Christensenellales; family Borkfalkiaceae; genus Gallimonas. The sequence continues at coordinate 2,670 of CANREU010000109.1, read as the reverse complement.
CGACGATACGGCCCTATCGAGCGCGTCCAACGCCGATACGGCGGAGCTTCTCCGCTGCTACAACACGGTGGAAAACGAGGTCGCCCTCGATTTCTACCCCGTCGCCCGCAGCCAAATTTTTAAGCCTGTCGGCGGGAAGGTCGCCGTCACGGCATTCGAGCGGCAGCCCGTCAACATCCTCCGCGTGACCGACGGGAAGGGGAGGCGGCTCCCCTTCTCCCAGTCCGCCGAATATGTGGGGGTGGAGGGCGAGGAGGTGGAGATCGAATACACCTATGCGCCCGCCCAAAAGTCGGTGGGGGATAAGTCGGAATTCGGCGACAAGATCTCGGCGCGGCTCCTATCTTACGGCACGGCGGCGGTGTATCTCCTTTCCCGCGGCTGTCCCGCGGAGGCGGGGGAGTGGGAGAGGAGGTACCGCGAGGCCCTCCGCGCGGCAGGCATCTGCCGCCGCACCCTCTCCGTCCGCGCGAGGAGGTGGGTATGAACGGCTTTACGGAGCGGGAGAAGAAGTTCTCGGCGGAAGAGCTCCGTTCTGCCGAACATTTCCCCGATTTCAAGGCGCGGAACATCCGCTTCAAAAACGGCGCCTACCGTCGCTCGGCGGCGACGACGCAGGGCGCGGACGTCCAGAAGAGCTATCTCCGCGCGGTGGGGCAGTCCTACGACAACGTCTTTCTCTTCGAGACCAAGACCCGCGTCCGCATGCGCGCCTACCACGGCGGCGGTGCGGAGCTCTCCGTAAAGGAGCCCACGGACGTCTTCCCCGTCCACACGATCACGAAGGATACGGGCGGCTTCGGCGTCCTCTTCGGCACGAAGGAGACCTTCTACTACGTCACCAAATCGGACACAGGGTGGGGAAAAGTCTCCCTCACGGGCGGGCTCGCGGGCTGCCAGCACAACATGCGCGTCTTCATCGCCACGGCGGACTATCTCTACTACACCGAGGTGGGCGGGCTCTACACCCTCCCGAGCGAGAAGTCCCCGCCCGCGCAGAGCGGGAGGATCTACCTGCCCGACGGCGAGCTCGGCACCGTCCTCCGCATGGTCTCTTTGGGAGACAGGATCGCGCTCGTGCGGGAGAGGGGGATCTCCCTCCTCCTCGCCTACGGCGACCCGCTGAATTTCCGCTTCCTTCCCCCCGTACAGGGCCCCGGCGGGGTGATCAAATACACGGTGTGCACGACGGGGCGGGAGGTGTATTACATCTCCGAATGGGGGCTCACGGTGTTCGACGGGGAGAAGATCCGCGTCCTTCCCGACCGCGCCTTCCGCGAGATCAGGCTCACCTCCATCTACACGGGCGGGTGCGTCTCGGACGGCAAGTTCTACGCGAACGTCGTCCTCCAAAACGGGGAGAAGTGGCTCTATTGCTACGATTTCGCCGAGAAGGAGGGGCACATTTTCTGCAAGTACGCGGCTGCGGCCTTCGTGAGCAGGGCGCCCTCCTTTGTGTGCAACCACCACATCTGCACGATCGGCGAGACGTCGGGCTTTTCCAATCCCGACGAGCCCCTCGCATGGATGGAGACGGGGGGGTTTTCCGCCGCGGACGGGAAGGACTACCTCCTGCGGGAGTTCACGGCGGACGCGGACGGGAGCTACACGGTGGAGATCCGCTGTGAAAACGGGAGCTATACGGCGGAGGGGAGCGGGCGGATCGTTTTGCCCCGTCCCCTCCGGGGGAAGAGGTTCTCGGTGAAATTTTCCACCGAACAGGAGAACTTTGCCTTGCGCGGATTTTCCCTCCGCGGCGCGGAGGCGGTATGACGATCGACATCATAGACCTCACGCAGCCCGAATACAGCGACCTCTCGCCCGTCCAGCTCTCGATGGTGCGGGTCGCACAGGGGAAGAAGAACAAGATCGTCGCCGAGGCGGAGGAGAAGATGCGGGAGTTCGTCTACGGGCTCGTCGCCAATCACACCTATGAGTCCTCCATCTACACGAAGGGCTCGGAGGAGATCGCCGCCAAACTCAATGCGGACGTCGAGACGGTGCGGGAGGACCTCTTGTACCAGCTCGCCTACGAGGCCATCGGCACGGAGGGGGACGAGAACGGACCCTACCGCTACCCCGAAAACCCCAACTACAATCTTCCCGTCTCCCAGCGCTTCCTCGTGGTGCGGCAGTATTACATGGAGGTGACGGACGACCCCGACGCCCGCGTGCGGGCATATGCGATGGACACCCTCGCGCGCACCTACCTCGGGGAGTATTACCAGACCCTCTACGACCTCCTCGCATCTTATTGCTAAATTATTCGCACGGGGGATTTTTCTGCGAAAAATCCCCCGTGCGAGGAAAGTTGCTTTTGCGGGAAACAAAGTTTGTTCTCTCATTCGCTTGCTCGGGCAATAAGCGCGAAGGGTCGCGCAAATTGGGTGCGCTGCCGCAAAAGCGTGGTTTTGCTCCGCGCAGTGGTTTTATGATTCGTACAAAATCTTTTGCGCCCGTCTTCTTGCCCCCCCCTGTACTTCGTTTCTTGCCTCCCCCCTCACGTTGAGGGGGGAGGGTAGGGTGGGGGGAGCCGCCCTCTTCATGCGCAAAATCTTTTGTGCGAGGAAAGCTGCTCCTATGGAAAACGAAGTAGCTTTGTCCTCATTCCGAACGGAGCCGCAGGCGGAGTGAGTGAATCTTAAAATCAAGATACACTCGGCTCCTGCG
>CANREU010000108.1 GCA_947629725.1 uncultured Clostridia bacterium | reverse complement strand
CGGCGCAGCAGGAGGAGACGCACGAGCACGCCCTGTATGAGGAAGCGAAGGCGAGCGGCGCGTTTGAGGGGACCTTCCTCGAATTCCTCGCCGAACTCGCGAAGATCGGCTATGCGCCCGCCGACCCCGCCTACGGGGTGCAGAGCGCGCTCCGCTCGGCGGTGAAGGTCGAATCGGACGCGGGGCTCGGCTCGGGGGTCATCATCGCCGTCGAACAGGCGGCGGGGGAGCAGTACCCCGACCTTCTCATCCTCACCAACCAGCATGTCGTCTACGGCACGCGCGGTTTGAGCAAGCAGATCTTGTGCTATCTCTACGGCGGGGAGCGCGATTCCCGCGCTCTTCTCGCCACCTGCGTGGGGGCGTCCTCCCACTACGACATCGCCGTCCTCCGCGTCGACGGCGACAAGAGCCTTTCCGTAGGCACGCAGATCCATAAGAACGGCGACGTCATCCTCGAGAGCGACCCCTGTGCGGCGAAGATCGGGGATTCCGACTCGGTGTGCGCGGGGGAGACGGCATTCGCCGTCGGCAATCCCGACGGGCAGGGGATCTCCGTTACGGCGGGGGTCGTCTCCGTCGTCTCGGAGTACATCCGCATCGCCGATTCGGACGACACCTCGGTCGAAATGCTCGAAATACGCACGGACGCGACGGTCAACCACGGCAACTCGGGCGGCGGCTTCTTCAACGCGCGCGGGGAACTCATCGGCATCGTCAACGCCCGCAGCGAGAAGGACGGGGTGGAGGGCTTCGGTTACGCCATTCCCGTCAACCGCGCCATTGCCGTCGCGGAGAACCTCATCGACCGCGCGGCGGCGGGGCAGACGGGGGTCTCCGTCGCCTCCCTCGGCTGCACCTTCTCCACGGCGGACAGCCGCTCCGTTTACGACGAGGACACGGGCAAGTGCTACCTCTCGGAGAGCGTCGCCGCAGGCACCGTGGGGGTGTTTTCCGCGGCCTACCGCGCGGGGCTCCGCTCGGGGGACGTCATCCTCTCCGTTACCCTCCGCTCCGCGTCGGGCGGGGAGAGAACGGCGGCGGTCACGCGGCTGCATATCCTTGAAGACATGTTCCTCCGCGCGCGGACGGGCGACACCCTCGTTCTTCAAACGTCGCGCTCGGGCGGCACGGAAGTTTCCATCACTCTCGACGCGGGGAGCTTTACGACGGCGGCATAAAGGTTTCGCGGAAAATCTTGCTGCGCCCATCCTCTTGCCTCCCCCCTGTACTTCGTTTCTCGCCTCCCCCCTCACGTTGAGGGGGGAGGGTAGGGTAGGGGGAGCCGCCCTCCTGCGCAAAATCTTTTCCGCGAGGAAAGGTTCTCTTTCGGGAAACGAAGCTAATCTGTCTTCATTCCGAACGGAGCGTAAGCGGAGTGAGTGGATCTTAAGATACACTCGGCTCCTATGGAGCCTCGGTATGAGGGAGGCCGTTCGCCATTCGCAGCTGCCATTGCCCTCGCCACCCAACCACGTCATCCCGAGCCGCCGCACCGCCCGCAAATGCGGGCGGTGCGGCGTGTCGAGGGATCTCTTTACGAAAGAGCGGGATTCCTCACGTCCGTTCGGAATGACGTGGTGGGACTTCGTTCGGAATGACGTGGAAAGAGAGGGGCTCGGAATGAGGGGAACCTGCCCTCGCCCTCCTTTGGGGGGCGAGGGGTAGGGGTGCGGGGAGTTGCTCCCTCCGCGGTGCGGTGAATTTTGCGGCAAACCGCAGTAAAATTCTTGACTGTTTCGCCCCGTTATGGTAAGATAACAAATGGGCAAAGGCCCGTGCAAAAGCGCCGAAGAGCAAAAGCGCGAGGCGGCAGATTTTTGAAAAACATGGAAGTGAGGTAGGAAAAATGGCGGAAACGGAAATGAGAGAGCAGGTATTCAACGGGGAAAAGGGCGTGAAGATGATCGTCACGAGATCGCAGCTCTTCCTCGAGACCCCCAAGTCGTTCCTCGTGATCGGCTTCGGCTCCATCGCGGCGATCCATCTCGAGAAGAAGCGGAGCGGCTATAGGGTGCGCGTGAGCGCCCGTTGCGACGTGGACTCCTCCTACATGAAGGAAAACCAGGTCCTCATCACCCTCGGTGCGGACGACGCCAAGCGGTTCATCGCGGTCTTGAAGACGGTCTCCCTCGGCTGACGGCGGCAAAAAGAAACCGATCCTTTGGAGCCCCTCCCCGCGCGGGAGGGGCTTTTTATCCGCCCGAACCCGTATTTATGCGCCTCTTATGTGAATATTTGCGGAAATTTTTGGATTTTTTCAAATCTGGCGCGGAATATGGTTGCCAAAATTTTTCGCCCGTGTTAAAATGAAAATAACAACGGAGGTACATTCCCATGAAAAAGTTTACGAAATATCTCGCCCTCCTCGGGACGCTGCTCACATTCGCCGTGGCGGCGCTCGGGTTCGCGGCCTGCGGCGGGAACGCCGATTCCTACACCGTTTACGTGAAGGACGCGGACGGCAACCCCTACACCGACGTCACGGTGCAGGTCTGCGCGACGGGCGACAGCGGCTTCTGCGACTTCGAATACCGTCCTGTGGATAAAGACGGCAAAGTCGTCGTCCCCGCCCTCCACACCGTCGACCCCGTCACGGGGAACAGTACAAAAGAGGTGATCGAAGAAGTGGTAGTCCACCTCTATACGTTGGATCACCAGTCGCTGCCGGGCAACATCCACTACGAAGAAGTGACCGTGAAACTCGGCAAGAGCGTGACGGTCGTCGTAACGGTTTCGTAAGGAGGCATCATGAAAAAGATTTGGGCAGCCGTCGCGGCGGTGTGTTTGGGCGCGGCGCTCCTCCTCCCGATCGCGGCATGCGGGGACGACAACGGCGGGTCTCTCGAATATTCCACGCCCACGGGCGGCTCGGGATACGGTGAGTACGACGTCGACCGCACCGTCGAGAACGGACAAAAGACGAACAACATCAACATGCCGAACTTCGATCCCTACAAGGTCGGAGAGGGGAAGTATGCCGTCACCGTACACGAAGCGGACGGGAAGGTGTACTTCGCATTCGGCGCGGGCAAGACGGGGATCTTCTCCGTCGCCTCGGCGGGGGACGCCGACACCTGCGTCACCCAGCTCATCGGGAACTTGATCGGGGGTCTCCGCAACCTCGGCGGGGAGTACCGCAGCGACAACATCTCGGCGGACGACAAGAATTTTAAGTACGAATTCAAGTGCGACCAGTCCGATATGCGGGGCGCGGGCGGCGTGCTCTACTTTGAGATCGGCATCTCCGACCCCGCCTCCGCGGGCAAGCCGTTCGACCTCATCTTCAAGTACGAGCGCGAATATATCGACGACCAGCCCACCTACGAGACGACGGTCATCTCCGCATTGGAGGAATTCAAGTCCTTCGAGACCCCCGCGGGCAAGACCCTTCTTCTGCCCGGCGACGATTTGTACGACGTGAATTTCACCCCCGTGCTCGGCAAGGACGGCTACTATCACAAGGGTTCGGCGGACGGCCCCTTGCTCTACGCTCTCGTCAAGTCGCCCGCCCACCCCTTCAATCTCGACGTGGGGTTCGATTACATCAAGAACGAGGTCGATGCGGGCAACTTCTTCTTCAGCGACGGGAAGACGTACAGCTACAACTATGTCTCCTTCCTCGAAAAGTATATCGAGCACGCGAACAGCGACGGGTTGTACCCCTGCACCGAGGAATTTTCGGTCTTCCTCTCCCTCTATCTCGCGCGCAATGTCAACGTTGCGGATATGAAGACGGAACTCATGATCTCCCCGCCTGCGGGCTACGAGTGGCTGGCGGGCTGCGGGTTCTACGAGTAACATTCTTCGCACGGCGAAAAATCACAAGAGCGGCCACTGCGCCGCTCTTTTTTTATTTGCCCCCCCGCCCTCCTTTGGGGGGCGAGGGGGGAGACTGCCCCCTCCGCGGAGGGGGGTAGGGGGGTGGGCAGCGCTCTTTTTCTTGCCTCCCCCCCTTATCCTTGAGGGGGGAGGGTGGGGGGAGCAAGACCTGCCCCCCTTGAAGGGGGCGGGGTAGGGGTGGGGGTTGTCCGCGAATATCGATTGCACCCCCCTTAGTCCCCCCGCCGAAGGCAGGGGGTTTCCCTTCTGCACACCCGACTTACGGTTTTCACCTCCTCCCTCGTTTGAGGGGGGTAGGGGGGTGGGCAGCGGAAAAGCGCAAAAAAACCGCCCGCGGGGCGGGCGGTACAGTCGGTACAGAAAACGCAACTACTGTTTCGCAACTTCGATCTGTTCGATGAGTTTTTCGTAGGAGAGGGAGCCGTGGTTGGTGAAGGAGACGGTCCCGTCCGCCTTCACGATCACGGTGTAGGGCCAAAGGCGCGCCCCGCCGAGTTTCACAAAGGTCTCGCAGGTGTCCCCGTTCACAATATCTTGGAGGAAAGTGAGGGAGTAATCCGTCCACTGCGTGTTCCCGTCGTCCCTCTTTTTCGAGATGAAGCCCGAGGCGTCGTCGAAGGGCCTGCGGTCCGCCTTCCCCTGTATCGCGACGATCGTGATCTCGGGGTGCTCCTCTTGCGCCCTGTTGAAGTGGGGGAGCTCCGCGATGCACGGCCCGCACCACGTCCCCCAGAAGTTGACGACGGCCACCTGTCCGCGGAGGGCGGAAAGGGAGACGGTCTCCTCGAGTTTGACATAGTTGTCGTTCTCGTCGTAGCCGTAGCGGGCGAGGGTGAAGTCGGGGCAAATATAGCCGATCTGGGGGCGGGTAAACGGAGCTTTCACTGTGTTTACGCGCGCAACTTGGTCTGCTGTGCCGTCGTCCACCGTGCGGATGGTGTGCGTTTCGTCGAGGACGAACGCCACGGGAAGGGAGATTTCTTCTTTTTCAAGCGCCGCAAAGAGGGCGCCGCCCTCATTTTCCGCAACGGGGACAACGCCGAGGGAGAGAAGCTCGCCCGTAAGCGCCGCTTCGGAGCCCTCCGCACTCACGGCATAGAGGGCACTCTTCTCCTCGAATTGCGGGTACTCGGCAAAGAAGGTCTCCTGCGCCTCTTTCATCGAGCGGATGAGGGAAGCATCGGCGCCGTCCCACACGACGAGGACCGCCGTGCGGTCGCCCGCGCTCTCGTAGAACGTTTCGGTCTTTCCGTCGGCGTCCGTCATCCGGAAATCGGAGAAGCGGTCCCCCACCTCAAAGCCGAAGGTGGCGGATTCCACCGCGAACACGTTGTAGTAGAGGAAGCCGCCGAGGAAGAGCAGGAACGCGAGCGCGCACGCGCAGATCTTCATGGCGAAAACCCCCTTTTTGCGCCGCCTTTCCCGCGCGGAGACGGGGGCGGAAATGGGGGCGGGGGAGACGGTTTCCGCCGAAAATGCCGATATGGGGGCGGATTTTTCGGGTTCGGACGTCTGCAAGAGGGAAGCAAGGGGCTTCTCCTCCGCGGGGACGGGGTCCACTGCATTCGCATGCACGAAGAGCTTGGAGCCCTTCCACGAGATCGCCTTTGCGGGGCAGGCGGGGATGCACTCCCCGCAGTTGATACACTCGTGGTCGCCGACCCGTTTTACGTCCATCTTGCACTTCTGCACGCACAGCCCGCAGTCGGTGCACTTGTTCTTATCGAGCTTCACGCCGAGAAGGGCGATCTTGTTGAAGAAGCCGTAGAGGGCGCCGAGGGGGCAGACGAAGCGGCAGAAGGCGCGGAAGATAAAGACGCACGCCGCCGCAATGACGCAGAAGAGGGCGA
>CANREU010000107.1 GCA_947629725.1 uncultured Clostridia bacterium | reverse complement strand
CTCGTAGCGCAATTGGATAGCGTGTCGGCCTCCGACGCCGAAGGTTGTGGGTTCGATCCCCGCCGGGTGCACCAAGAAGAGGACGGGCTCTTGCCCGTCCTCTCTTCGTGATTTTGTGCCCTTTTCTCGTCCTCAAGCCCGCCATAAGCCTTCCCCCTTCGGGGGGAAGGTGTCCCCGCAGGGGACGGATGAGGGGCATGCCGCAATATCGAGGACACCCCTCACCCCACCCTCCCCCCTCAAGTATAAGAGGGGAGGCAAGGCTTGGGCGGGAGCACGCCTTTTTCTTGGCGCCCCCTCTTGGGGGAGCTGTCACGAAGTGACGGAGGGGGTTTCGAGGTAGCTGCAAACCCCTATCCCCCCTTCGGGGTACTTCAGCACAAGGCACGCCTGCGACGCCCCAAAAGGGGGAAGCAAGGTCGGGGAAACGGGGCGAGGGCAAGTTCCCCCTCATTCCGAGCGCAGCGAGAAATCTCGCTTTTTTCTCACGCACCCCTCACCCCGCCCTCCCCCTCAAGTATAAGGGGGGAGGCAAGGCTTGGGCGGAAATAGCGAAAAAAGCAAGAGAAAAAGGCGAAAAGCGCGGAGGATCTCTTACTTTTTTTGCAAATTGTTTGACAAGGCGCGCCCGCGCAAGTATAATAGTGAAAAAGAAATCGTCCGTGCGGGGCTGAAAGCCCCGCGCGCAAGGAGAGGCATGGTCGTAACGGTAAGAACAGAGGAGCTCTTCGATCTCGGCCGCTCGCTCGCGGGCGGGTATCTCAAACAGTTCGCCCGCCCGTGGGAGGCGCTCGGCGGGATCGCCGGCTTCCTCCGCTCCCTCATCCCCGCCCTCGGGGAGGAGTACCGGGAAGTAAAGGAGGGGGTGTTCGTCCATAAAACCGCCTCCGTCTCCCCCACCGCCTTTCTCGGCGCGCCCTGCATCATCGGCGCGGGCACGGAGATAAGGCACGGCGCGTTCATCCGCGGGAGCGCCATCGTGGGCGAAAATTGCGTGGTGGGCAACTCCGCGGAGCTCAAAAACTGCATCCTCTTCGACGGCGCGCAGGTCCCCCACTTCAACTATGTGGGAGACAGCATCCTCGGCTACAAAGCGCACATGGGCGCGGGAGCCGTAACCTCCAACTTAAAATCCGACCGCACCCCCGTTTCCGTGCGGGCGGGCGGAGAAAAAATCGAAACGGGACTTGTGAAATTCGGGGCGATGATCGGCGATCAAGCCGAGATCGGCTGCAACTGCGTGCTCAACCCGGGCACGGTGGTCGGGAGGCGGACGAGGGTGTATCCCCTCTCCTCCCTGCGCGGCGCCTACCCCGCGGACGCGATCGTAAAGGACGGCAATACGGTCGTACCCATCCGATAACACAAAAGCGGGAGCAACTATGGGAAAATACTTCGGAACGGACGGATTCCGCGGCGAGGCGAACGTGACCCTCACCGCCGACCATGCCTACCGGATCGGCAGATTCCTCGGCAGGTATTTTTTGCGCGGAAAGAAGGAGCGGCCGCGCGTCGTCGTAGGGAAGGACACCCGTCTTTCGAGCTACACCATCGAATATGCGCTCGTCGCGGGGCTCGCCGCCTCGGGCGCGGACGCCTACATGATGCACGTGACGACCACCCCGTCCGTCGCCTATATCGCGAGGACGGACGGCTTCGACTGCGGCATCATGATCTCGGCGAGCCACAACCCCTTCTGCGACAACGGGATCAAGATCGTAGACGGCAAGGGAGAAAAGGCGGACGAGGCCCTTCTCTCCCGCATCGAGGACTTCCTCGACGGGAAGGACGTCCCCGAACTCAAAGACGGCAAGCTCCCCTTCGCCTCGGGCGGGGACATGGGCAGGATCGTCGACTACGCCTCGGGAAGAAACCGCTACATAGGCTACCTCATCTCCCTCGGCATGTATTCCTTCCGCGGGGTGAAGGTCGCGCTCGACTGTGCGAACGGCTCGGCGTGGAACATCGCAAAATCGGTGTTTGAGGCGCTCGGCGCGACGACCTATGTGATGGCGGCCGAACCCGACGGGGAGAACATCAACCTCGGGTGCGGGTCCACCCACATCGAGGCGCTCAAAAAGTTCGTCACCGAAAAGGGATGCGACATCGGCTTTGCCTACGACGGGGACGCCGACCGCTGCCTCTGCGTCGACGAGAAGGGCGGGGTGCTCACGGGCGACCACATCCTCCTCCTCTACGCCAAATACATGAAGGGGCGCGGAAAGCTCGTGACGAACGCCGTCGTCGCCACCGTGATGAGCAACTTCGGATTCTATAAGGCGCTCGAAGAGGCGGGAATCGAGGCCGTGACGACGGACGTCGGGGACCGCTTCGTGTATGAGGCGATGAAGGAGCGCGGGTGCAGGCTCGGCGGGGAACAGTCGGGGCACATCATCTTCTCCAAATACGCCACGACGGGGGACGGCATCCTCACAAGCCTCAAAGTGATGGAAGTGATGCTCGCAAGGAAGACGACGGCGAGCAAGCTCCGCGAAGAGCTCGTCCTCTATCCCCAAAAACTCGTGAACGTGCCCGTTTCGGACAGGGGGTCCGCCTCGGACGAAGGGGTGAAGGCCGCCGTGAAGGCGGCGGAGGAAAAGCTCGGCGGCAACGGGCGGGTGCTCGTGCGCGGCTCGGGCACGGAGCTCCTCGTCCGCGTGATGGTGGAGGCGCCCACCGAGCGGGAGTGTAAAAAACACGCAGAAAAGATCGCCGCGGCGGTGCGCGCCGCGGACGCAAAGAAAAAAAGGAACTGACGCATATGTGCGGCATTGTGGGATACATCGGAAAAAAGCGCGCCGTCCCCATCCTTCTCGAGGGGATGCGCAAACTCGAATACAGGGGCTACGACTCGGCGGGGATCGCCGTGCGCGGAGCGGACGGGAACATTGCGGTCGTGAAGGCGTGCGGCAAGCTCGCAAACCTCGAAGCGCGGGTGGAACAGGGCGCGCCGCTTGAGGGCGGGTGCGGCGTCGGGCACACCCGCTGGGCGACCCACGGGGAACCCACCGAGGCGAACGCCCACCCCCACCGCAGCATGCGCGGGGCGGTGACCGTCGTCCACAACGGGATCCTCGAAAACTACCGCGAGATGAGGGAGGAACTGCGCGCGAAGGGCTACACTTTCCTCTCGGACACGGACACCGAGGTCGCCGCGGACTTCCTCGAAGACCTCCTCTTGCAGGGGCTCTCCCCCCTCCGGGCGATCTCCCGCTTCATGCACACCGCCCGTGGCTCGTATGCCCTCGCGATCCTCTTTGAGGGGCACGGGACCATCTTCCTCGCCCGTAAGGACAGCCCCCTCGTCGTGGGCAAGGGGGAGGGCGAGATGTTCATCGCCTCCGACGTGCCCGCCTTTTTGAGCCGTACAAAGGAATTTTACTGCATGGGCAACATGCAGATGGCGGAAGTCTCCGCAGAGGGCGCCGCATTCTACGACGCCGAGGGCGTCCCCGCATCCTGCGAAAGGATCCTCGAGACGGGAGACGGGGCCGCCGCGGAAAAAGAGGGCTTCGAGCACTTCATGATAAAAGAGATCGGCGAGGAGCCGCGCGCCGTGGAAAACACCCTGCACGCCTACCTCAAAGACGGTAAGCCCGATTTTTCGGAGATCGGGCTCACCGGGGAATTTCTCCGTGCGGACGAGGTCGTCGCCGTCGCATGCGGCTCGGCGTACCACGCCGCCGTCGTCTTCCAATACGTCGCGGAAAAGCTCGCGCGCGTGCCCGTGAGAACGGAGCTCGCCTCCGAGTTCCGCTACCGCGACCCCATCCTCAAGAAAAACACCCTCGTCGTCGCCGTCTCCCAGTCGGGCGAGACGGCGGATACCCTCGCCGCCCTGCGGGAGGCAAAGGCGAGGGGAGCGAAGACGGTCGCCGTCGTCAACGTGCGGGGCTCCTCTGCCGCGCGGGAGGCGGACTTCCCGCTCTACACCTGCGCGGGGCCCGAGATCGCCGTCGCGACGACCAAAGCCTACGGCGCACAGCTCGCCGCGGGGTATCTTCTCGCCCTCGGCATGGCGCACGCATGGGGACGGCTCTCCGATAGCGAGCTCTCCCGTTATACGGAAGAACTCCTTGCCCTCCCCGCGAAGATGGAGTCCGTCCTCTCGCGCGCGGAAGAGGTCCGCACCTTCGCAAAGGCGCACGCCTCCGTCCGCGACGTCTTCATGATCGGGCGGGGGATCGACTACGCCGTCTGTTTGGAGGGCGCCCTCAAACTCAAAGAGGTCGCCTATGTCCACACCGAGGCATACGCCGCGGGCGAACTCAAACACGGCGCGATCAGCCTCATCGAAAACGGGGTGCTCGTCGTCGGCGTCCTCACCCAGAGCGGCGTCGCCGCAAAGACGAGGTCGAACCTCGAGGAGACGAAGGCGCGGGGCGGGAAGGCCGTCACCGTCTCCTTTGCGGAAGAAGGGGAGGAGGGCGGTTTTCTCCTCCCGCCCGTAGAGGAACTCTTTGCCGCGAGCCTCTCCGTTCTCCCCCTCCAGCTCTTCGCCTACTATGTGGGGGTGGAGCGCGGGCTCGACACGGACAAGCCCCGCAATCTCGCAAAGAGCGTCACCGTGGAGTAAACGAATGAAACAGGGCAAAACGAACTTCAACCGCGAAACGCACCGCCTCGGGACGATCGCCCTCTATGCGGCGTGCGATCTCGTTGCGATCTTTCTCTCCATGCTCATCGCGGAGGCGACCGCATCCGCCGCGCACACCGTCACCTTCGGCTTCTCCTTTTTGTGGTGGTATCTCCTCAATGCGGGGGTCGTCCTCTTCAGTTTCGCCGTGTTGGGGGTATATCGCATCATCCCGCGCTCGGCGGGGATCCTCGACGGGCTCAAGCTCTACCTCGCCCTCATCGTCGTCACCTGCGTGAACGTCACCTTCGCCGCCCTCACCGACTACGCCACCCTCGGCGCCTGCTTCGTGTTCTGCCTCGTGCTCGTGAACTTCTTCATCCTGATCCGCTTTGCCGCCCGCACCGTGCTCGCCGTCCGCTATATGATCGTGCGGCACGCCGACAACTGGGTGCGCGCGATGGTCGTGGGCGCGGGGAGCGCGGGGACGGGGCTCATCCGCGAAATGCAGTCGACGGATAAGATCCGCTATCTCCCCGTCTGCATCGTGGACGACGACGAGACGAAGGCGGGCATGACCGTCGGCGACGTGAAAGTGCAGGGCACGACGGCGGATATTCCCGCCCTTGTCCGCAAAAACAGGGTGCAGGAGATCCTCATCGCCATGCCCTCCGTCCCCAAAAAAGAGATCAAGCGGATCTTCGAGATCTGCGAGGCGACAGACTGCAAAGTGAAGATCCTCCCGGGGATCTATCAATTCGTGAGCGGGGACGCGACCGTCTCCAGCCTCCGCGAGGTGGAGATCTCCGACCTGCTCGGAAGGGAGCAGGTGCGGGTCAACCTCGAGGAGATCACGGAATATTTGAAGGGGCAGACGGTGCTCGTCACGGGCGGGGGCGGCTCCATCGGCAGCGAGCTCTGCCGCCAGATCGCACGGAGCGAACCGAAAAAGCTCATCGTCGTCGACATCTATGAGAACAATGCCTACGACATCGAGCAGGAACTCAAGCGCCACTTCCCCGCCCTTGACCTCGCCGCCCTCATCGCGAGCGTGCGCGACGCGGGCAGAATGGAGGAAATTTTCAAGGAATACCGCCCCGACATCGTGTTCAACGCCGCGGCGCATA
>CANREU010000106.1 GCA_947629725.1 uncultured Clostridia bacterium | reverse complement strand
CCACAAAAATCCCCTCTTCCCGAGGCTCTCTTTCTGACAGCGGGCTAGCTCCTTTACGAGGAAGGCGATCCGCTCCCGGAGAGCGGCCCGCAATGTTTCGGAAATGCCGCCGTTTGCCTGCGCCTGCGCGAGGGCGAAGAGGTAGTGCCCGAGGGTGTGCCCGCCGATGAGCCCGCTCTCCCAGCCGCCGTAGCGGGGGCGGGGCACAGGAAGCCCGGCGTTCTCGTAAAATCCCGCAAGGAGCCTCTCCCCGTCGAGGGAGAGAAGGTAGTCCGTCTCCCTGTCAAAAGCGTTTTTCAGGAAGGGATCGGTGAGTTCTGCCGCCCCGAGGGGCAGCGGCGTGAATGCAAGTTCCATATCGCCTCAATTATAGCGCCCGCAGCCCCGTTTGTCAACCGCGCGCGGGCAAGTTCTCAAAGCCCCGCGATCTCGTTCAGAAGCGCCTCGCACCCCTCGAGAACATCGCGGTAGGTCGCCTCGAAGTCCCCCGTGTACCACGGGTCGGCGACGGGGCGGTCTAAAAGGGGCCGCACGTGCGCACGGCACTCCCCCACGCAGGCGCGGATGTCCCGCATGTTATACTCGTCCATGCCGACGATATAGTCGAACTTCTCCCCGTCTTCCCGCGTGAGGAGGCGGGCGACGTGCGGAACGGGCAGGATCCCCTCCCGCAGCAAGATCTTCACGGTCTCCCTGTGGGGATGACAGCCGAGCGCGTCGGTGCGCGCCGCGGCGGAGGCGGCAACGACCGTCTCCGAGAGCCCGCGCAGGGCGGCAAGGTGGGTCATCACGCTCTCCGCCATCGGCGAGCGGCAGATGTTGCCGTGGCACACGAACAGCACCGACACACGCTTTTTGTCCCCATTTCGCGTGTTTGTAACAAACTTTTTACAAGATCCTCGTTTTTTCATAAAAATTTCACGGCCAAATGTTTGCTTTTCGCGGCGGAAAATAGTATAATGTATGTATGAAAATTTTTTCCGAAAGACTCATGGAATTGAGAAAAGAACGTGGCCTTTCCCAAGCGACCGTCGCGCGCGATTTGAACGTCAGCTTGGGCATCGTGTGCTATTGGGAGACCAATAAGAGCGACCCGACCGCGCACAACATCGTGAAACTTGCGCACTATTTCAACGTGTCGGCAGACTACCTGCTCGGGCTGTCCGATTAACGCGCTGCACCCTTCCCCATCGGGAAACCTCTCTTGAAAAATTCCACGGAACTCCGAAAGGGCGGGGTTCCTTTTCTTTTTACTCCCCTATGCGGCGGAGGAGACGTTCGCGGAATTCCCGCATGCCGCGCATGGGCTCTTTTTTGGGCAGGGTCCCTCCGATCCCCCCTGGAAGTTCCCACCCCGCCGCGCGGGCGGCGAGCGCCATATCGGGCGCGACGGTGCGCAGTTCCGCATCCCGAAGGTAGACGGTGAGCTCCGAAAAGCGGCAAAAGGCGCGGTGCGCCTCCTCTTCCTCCCCCATATAGAGGAGGTATTGCCAGCGGAGTTCGGAGAGGGCGAGAAAGGCGGGCAGGTCCTCTCTTACGACGGGCGTATCGAAGAGGAGCTCCCGCGGGATCTCCGCATAAGTCGAAGAAAAGAGCATCCCCTGCGCCGCCATCACACGAAGCGCGACCTCCGTATCGGGGGTCTTTTTGATGAGACCGAGAAGGACGGCGCCGTCGGTAGGCCCCGCGGAGAGTTCTGCGGGCAGGAGGGCGCGTACCCCCTCGAAGAGGAAGAAGGGCGCAAGCTCCGCAAAGAAAAGCAGCGCGCTGCGGAAGGGCAGGAGGAAGAAGAGGAGGAGGAACAAGGCCCCGAAGAGGAGGTTGCATACGGCTCCCCCGAGAGAGAAAAAGGCAATTTTTCCGCGGATGTTTTTCGGGCTCCGCGGGAGCATGCGGGTCTCCCCCGCGCCCGCATTCCGCCCGAAGCGCACAAACCCTCGGCCGACCGTCACCCACTCGAAGGAGAAAGACACGGGGCGAAGCCCCGCCAAAAGGCCGAAAAGGAGGTGCCCCGCCTCGTGAAAGAAGACGGGGAGGCCGAGGATCTCGCACAGCACGGCGACCGCGAAGAGAGCAAAATCGAGTATGCCCTGCGCATAAAAACACGTTAAAAGGCAGGCGCCCGCCGTCGCCGCAAGGAACAAAAGAACGGAAACGGAGAGGATGAGATTTCGTTTTGCTCTTCCGCTCATGAAAGCACCTTCCTGTATAAATACCCCTCAAGATTGTCGCGATCGGAGAAAAACACCTCCGAAAGCTCCGTTTTTTGCATGATCGCCGCGAGGAGAAGGGCGCCGCCCGCGATGATGTCCGCCCGCGCAGGGTCCATCCCCCCGATCTTTTTCCTCTCCTCCAAAGAGAGCGGGAGCAGGCGTTCGGCAAGAGCCGAGACCTCTTTTGCCCCCATGCGGAAGTCTTGCAGGCGGGAAGCATCGTATTCCTCCAGTCCGAGAAGCACGGAAGCGAGCGTGCTCGCCGTCCCCCCCACCGCGTAAATTTTCTCCCCTTTGAGGGAGGGAAGACCCGAAACGAGCGGAAAGATCTCCCCTGAAAGGAGGGCGCGGTCCTCGCCGCAGAGGTCGAAGAGGCGCACCGCGCCGACGGGCAGGCTCACGCGGAAGGAGAGCTCCCCCCCTCTCCGCACGCACACCTCCGTGCTCGCGCCGCCGATGTCGACGATGCCGCCGTCGCGCTCCCCGAGCGCACCCGAGAGCCCGAGAAGGGCCTCCTCGTCCCCCGAAACGACGTCTGCCGCCACGCCGCAGAGCGCCTTTACCCGCGCGCAGAAATCCCCGCCGTTCATGGCCGTGCGGACTGCCGCCGTCGCAAAAGCACGGCACTCCGCCCCGAGGGCCCGTCCCTCCGCGCAAAACTCCGCGACCGCTTGCGCCGTGCGCTCCATCGCCCCTTCTCTCAAATGAGGCGAGAGGGCGAGACCTTCGCCGAGGCGGGTCGTCTTCACCCTCTTATATAAAGTTTTTCCGTCCGCCCACACCATGAGACGAACGGAATTGGAACCAATATCGACGACCGCGTATTTCATGCTCACTTCCAATGCTGCTGGGACGCGAGGTATTCGAGCCCCTCCGTGGTGCGGTAGAAATCCAGATCGTTCTGCTCCTTGTCGAGCATTTCCTCGAGCTTCTCGATCTGCGCGTCGTATTCGGCGTTCCGCTTGTTCTTAACGCCGATCTGCCAGAACTGCACGGAGAGCACCACGACAAAGAAAATGACGAGCAGGACCCCGGCGACGGTTGCGCCTACCGCGATCCTTCTTGCTTTTTCCTGCGAAATACCGCTCTTCTTTTCCTCGGGCATGGGACTTCTTCCTTTGCTTTCCGATTTTGAACAAACTTATTATACAACTTTTCCATGAAAAATGCAACGATTTTATGGAAACTTTTCAAATAAAGAAAAAATCCCGCAAGACAGCCGCCGAACATGTAAAAACGCACGGTCGGGAGGGAGAACACCACGGAGACGAAGAGGAAAAGCCCGCAAAAGAGCATGAAGAAGAGGACGTCCGTCGCAATGCGCACCCACGCCGCGCGGACGGGGTAGCGCGCGCAGTAGATGAGATCGTAGACGGGACCCGAGGCGACCCCGCACAAAACGCACACGAGGAAGACGAAGAACTGGTCGCCCCCGCTCATTTGAACAGCCCGGAAAAGAGCTTCCCCCTCTGCGCGCCGTAGCGCACCGCGGAAAACTCGCCCGCCGCGGAAAAGCTGCCGCTCCCCTGCGAGAAGGCGACGATCTTCATCTTTGCGCCCGAGACGCGCACCTTTTTCCCGCACACCGTTAAAAAGATGTCCGTTTCGGAGAACGCGTCGACGCTCTCCACTCCCGTAAGGGTGAGTTTTTTCTGCGATTCGAGGGTTAAAACGCTCTGCTTGACCTCTTGCATGCTTCTATTCTATTTGCCGTTTCCGCAAAATATGCGAACTGAAATAAATTGAAAAAAGCCTCTTCTTTTCAGAAAAGGCTTTTATTATGTGTGACATAGTACTGTGTAAAACGCGATTTATTGCAATTTCGCCTTCGCTCGCGCCTTTGCGCGGAGCTCGCCGTCGAGGATACGCTTGCGGAGACGCACGCTCTGCGGGGTGATCTCGAGCAGCTCGTCGTCCGCGATGAATTCGAGGCATTCTTCGAGGCTCATCCTCTTCGGGGTGATGAGGCGGAGCGCCTCGTCGGACGAGGAGGAGCGGGTGTTCGTGAGGTGTTTTTGCTTGCACACGTTCACGTTGATGTCCCCCTCCTTCGGGGCAACTCCGATGACCATCCCCTCGTAGACGGGCGTCCCGGGGCCGATGAAGAGGGTCCCCCTGCCCTGTGCGTTGAAGAGGCCGTAGGTGACCGCCTCCCCCGTCTCGAAGGCGACGAGGGAGCCCGAGGTGCGGCGGAAGATCTCCCCCTTGTAGGGCTGGTATTCGTAGAACACCGAGCTCATCACGCCCTCCCCCTTCGTGTCGGTGAGGAATTCGCTCTTGTAGCCGAACAGCCCGCGGGCGGGGACGAGGAACTCGAGGCGCATGCGGGAGCCCATCGCGCTCATGTGGATGAGTTCGCCCTTGCGCGCGCCCATTTTCTCGAAGACGGCGCCCGTCGCGCTCTCGGGAACGTCGGCAATGAGGCGCTCCACGGGCTCGCAGCGCTGCCCGTCGATCTCCTTATAGAGCACTTTGGGGGCGCTCACCTGAAATTCGTAGCCCTCGCGGCGCATGGTTTCGATGAGGATGGAGAGGTGCATCTCCCCCCTGCCGCTCACGCGGAAGGCGTCGGCGGAGTCGGTGTCCTCCACGCGGAGGGAGACGTCGCGCAAGAGCTCGCGGTAGAGCCTGTCGCGGAGGTGGCGGGTGGTGACGTACTTCCCCTCCTTGCCCGCGAAGGGAGAATCGTTCACGGAGAAGATCATCTCCACCGTGGGGTCGGAAATTTTGACGAAGGGCACGGGCTCGACACAGGTGCTCGCGCACACGGTGTCGCCGATGTTGATCTTTTCGAGCCCCGAGAAGCACACGATGTCCCCCGCCTTTGCCTGTTCGCAGGGGACGCGCTCGAGCCCCTCGATCTCGTAGAGACTCACGAGCTTGCCGCGGTCGTTCACCTCGGGATGGTTGTAGTTGCACACCGTGACGTCCGCATTCTGCACCGCGACGCCCCGCTCGATCCTGCCGATCCCGATCCGCCCGACGTATTCGTTGTAGTCGATGGAGGAGACGAGGAGGCGGAAGGGGCCCGTCTCGTCGAGCTCAAGGGGCGGGAAGTGGGAGAGAATGGTGTCGAAAAGGGGCTTTAAGTCGCTCCCCGGCGCGTCGGCGTCGAGGGAGGCGGTGCCCTCCCTGCCCGAGCAATACACAAAGGGGCTGTCGAGCTGTTCGTCGGAGGCGTTGAGGTCCATGAGGAGCTCGAGCACCTCGTCCTCCACCTCCTTCACGCGGGCGTCGGGGCGGTCGATCTTGTTGATGACGATGATGAGTTTGAGCCCCATCTCGAGCGCCTTGCGGGTGACGAAACGGGTCTGCGGCATGGGGCCTTCCGCCGCGTCCACGAGGAGGAGCACCCCCGAGACCATCTTGAGGACCCGCTCCACTTCGCCCGAGAAATCGGCGTGGCCGGGGGTATCGACGACGTTGATCTTCACGCCGTTGTAGTGGACGGAGGTGTTCTTCGCGAGAATGGTGATGCCGCGCTCCCGCTCCAGATCGCCCGAGTCCATCA